>JAHFTG010000161.1 GCA_023269455.1 Opitutaceae bacterium
ACGCGCCTTCCGTGCGTCGCTCACTCGCCAGAAACACCGACCGACCTGATCTGAAGCCCGTCGAGGGCATCCTCTCCCATCTCTTTCCTGATTACAGCATTTAGCCCGACCTCACATGAGCACCATCGCTAAAAACCAAGTTTCCGCTTCCGAAATTCTTTCGCCCGCCTGGCTCGAAATCGTCCGTCAGAAAGTCGAAGGACTGCGCTACGGCGTCGTCCAAATTGTCGTGCATGACTCGCGGGTCACGCAAATCGAACGCACCGAGAAGACACGTCTTCCCGGCCAGAGCGACGTGGCGGAATAATCCCACCCGTCGCCGTATCCCTTTCCGCCTACCGGTCACACCGGAGGCGGTTTCATCCCTAAGACACACACCAATCATAATCCGGATGTTCGACCAGTCCTCTGGAGTGCTCCTTGCCAGCCGACCTACAACTAACATGAGAACCCTTCCCTCCGCCGTTCGCACGGCGCTGGTCACCGCCATCACGGCCGCCGGTCTTACGGCGTCCTCCCTCCACGCCCAGGCTGCCAGCCAGGACGATCTGAACGCCCTGCGTGAACAGATCCGCCAGCTCGATCAGAAACTCCGCGTCCTTGAGCGCAACTCCGAGATCAAAGACGAGACTGCCGCCGCCGACGCCAAGAAGGCCGGCAAGATCGCCTTCACCGACAAAGGTCTGACCTTCTCGTCGGGCGACGGGACCAACACGCTCAGGGTCCGCGGTCTTGTGCAGGGTGACTCGCGCTGGTTCCAGCACGACAATGTCGCCGCCAATAACACCTTCCTCCTTCGCCGTGCCCGTATTATTTTCGAAGGCACGTTCGCCAAAAACTTCGACTACCTGATCACGCCAGAGTTTGCCGGAAGCACATCTAACACCAACCCCACTATTGTTGACGCCTACGTCAACTGGAAGATTCAGCCCCAGTTCCAGATCCGCGTGGGCCGCTTCCGTGAGCCCGTCGGCCTCGAGCAGCTTCAAGCCGATGCTGTGGCGTTCTTCGCCGAGCGCTCGGTCGTATCCAGCTATGTTCCCAACCGCGATGTGGGCGTCCAGCTCGGTGGTGATTTACTTGACGGTCGCCTGAGCTACGCCATCGGTGTTTTTAACGGCGTGGCCGACGGCCAGAATGGTGTTAACGCCTCCGACAACAGCAACGAAAAGGATGCTGCGGGCCGTATCTTCGCCACGCCGTTCATCAACGACAAGGACTCCGCGCTCGCCGGTCTCGGCTTCGGAGTGGGCGCCTCTGTCGGTAGCCAGAACGGCAGCAGCAACGGCTCGTTGTCCTACAAGACGGATGGCCAGCAAAACTGGTTTACCTTCAATGGGTCAGGCACGCCGATTCAGTATGGTCAGACTTACCGCGTGTCTCCCCAGGCCTACTACTACTACGGTCCGTTCGGCCTGCTCACCGAATACGCGGTGAGTTCGGCCGAGTGGCGCAACACCAATGGCACCAACCGTCGCTCCCTCCAGAACGACGCCTGGCAGATCGCCGCCGGGTATGTGCTCACGGGTGAGAACGCCAGTTACAAAGGCGTGGTTCCCAATACCAACTTCGATCTCGCCAACGGCACGTGGGGCGCCTTCGAGGTGGTCGGTCGTGTTTCCCAAGCCAATGTTGACAGAGGTGCGTTCACGGGGGGCACTCCGCTGGCGAATCGCGCCTCGGTTGCCGGTGGTGCCACCGGTCTCGGTGCTGGCCTAAACTGGTATCTCAGCAAAACGGTTCGCGCCTCATTCGACTACTTCCACACCCAGTTCGATTACGTCGGTGGCCCTGTCACCACCCAGACGAGCCCCATCCATCAGGATGAAAACGTCTTCATAACGCGTCTCCAAGTCGCGTTCTGATTCATAGGTTTGTTTGTGTAGTTTTGTAGCAAAGGCGGGGGAGCCCGCGCTCCCCCGCCTTTGATCTTCCAAGTCCACTTCCTCCTCATTTTTTCATCATGAAATTCCACTTCCTTCTTTCTCTCTTCGCCGCCGTGGCCATCACCGGCACGGCACTCGCCAAAGACATCGAGCTCCTCAACGTCTCCTACGATCCGACCCGCGAACTTTACGTTGATTACAACGCCGCCTTCTCCGCCTACTGGAAAGCCAAGACCGGCGACACTGTCACCATCAAGCAATCCCACGGCGGCTCCGGCAAGCAGGCCCGTTCCGTGATCGACGGTCTGCCTGCGGATGTCGTCACGCTCGCGCTCGCCGCCGATATCGACGCGATTTACGAGAACGCCAAGCGCCTGCCCAAAGACTGGCAAAAGCGCTTGCCCAACAACAGCGCGCCCTACACCAGCACCATCGTGTTCCTCGTTCGCAAGGGAAACCCCCAGAATATCAAGGACTGGGACGACCTCGTGAAGCCCGGCGTGACCATCGTAACGCCCAACCCGAAGACCTCCGGCGGCGCCCGCTGGAACTACCTCGCGGCCTGGGGCTACGCACTCGGGAAGTATGGCAGTGACGACAAAGCCAAGGAATTCGTCGCCAAGCTCTACAAGAACGTGCCGGTGCTCGATTCCGGCGCGCGCGGCGCGACCACGACTTTCGTGCAGCGCGGCATCGGCGACGTCGCCATCTCGTGGGAAAACGAAGCCTACCTCGCGGTGAAGGAATTCGGCGCCGACAAGTTCGAGATCGTCGTCCCCTCGGTGAGCATCCTCGCCGAGCCGACCGTCAGCGTCGTTGATAAAGTCGTGAAAAAGAAAGGCACCGAGGCAGTCGCCAAGGCCTACCTCGAATACCTCTACTCCGACGAGGGGCAGGAGATCGCCGCGCGCAATTTCTACCGTCCCCGCAACGAGCAGATCCTCGCCAAATACTCCGCCAGCTTCGCCAAGATCAAACTCTTCACGATCGACGACGTCTTCGGCGGCTGGGCCAAGGCCCAGAAAACCCACTTCGCCGACGGCGGCGTCTTCGACGACATCTACCTGAAGAAGTAATTTATTAACCGATACCGGGAGGAGCGTGCCTGACGACGTTCACGAGGGCACTCGGGCGCGCCTCCTCTTGGTTTTTTTAACAACATCCTATCATGAGCCATATCTCCTCCCGCTTTGAGACGGTGACGCGTGCCCTCGCTCCGTCCGGCCTCCAGTCGCCCTCGCTCGATTTCAACGAACGTCTGACCTCGCTCTACGCGCTGGCCCACCGTTCCCAATACGTGTTCGCTTCGCCGCTCGGGCCGTTCTACCGGCAGGCGCGGCACTATCACGTTCCCCGTTTCGTTTATTTTGGACCGCACACTTCGGACGAATCGCTGCGGCTCGCCTTTTATGGCGGCTTTGATGCGCGCGATCTGCGCGGCACGCTGGCGCTCCTGCATTTCGTGGAGCGGCTCGCGCTCCAGCCCGAGCTGGCTCAGGGGCTGAATCTTTCGTTTTTTCCGCTGACTGATGTGACTGGCCTCCTGTCCAATGGCGCGGGCGAAGGCTTGGCCGGCGCTTCGTGGGATTATCCGCCCGCACCCGAGATCGATCTTCTCGCCAAAGATGCCCGCAGTCGCGGCTACTACGGATTCATCCGCGTTGAAACGGCCAATGCCGATGACGACGTGGTCACCATTCGCCTGCGCGGACAGGCGCTGGAGTCGGTCGGAGTCGAGATCATCACCTCGGAAGACGTGGAGCCATGGGCGGTGCGCTGGATTACGGAACCGGCCGAGGCACGCGTTACGGACGGCCCGCTTTCGCTGGCGGACGACCTGCCGTTCCAGCCCTTTGAGCTCACGTTGCAACTGCCCTCGACTTGGTCGGCGGAGATGCATCGCGAGGCGACCACCTCGATTCTCAAGCGTTTCATCCTGCGCTACCGCGGCTTTCACGCCTACGGGCAGCATCTCTGAGTTTTCCTCGCTGTGGTCCAACTCCTTCAACCTCCCGTTTCGCGTGATTTGCGCGCTTTGTTCGGCCCGCTCTTTGAGCTGGCGGAGCATAGTCAGGAGCTGACGGGGACCATGGCGGGGACTTTTTTTTCGGACGAGCGGCGTCATGGGATTCCGCGTTTTTTGTTTGAGGGGCCGAAGGCCGAGCACGATCCGATCCGGCTCGCGTTGTTTGCCGGTGTGCATGGCGATGAACCGGCGGGCTGCGCCGCGCTGGTCAGCCTGCTTTGCGACTTGGCGCAGAACCCCGCCAAGGCGACCGGCTACGATCTCGTGGTCTATCCGGTGTGCAACCCGACGGGATTCGAGGACAACACGCGCGCCAACCGCGCCGGGCTGGACTTGAACCGCGAATTCTGGCGCGGCTCTGCGCAGCCCGAGGTCGTTATCCTGGAAAACGAACTGCGCACGCATCGTTTCGATGGCATCATCACGTTGCACGCGGACGATACGAGTGAAGGACTCTACGGTTACGCGCATGGTCGCGTGTTGAACGAAGCGTTGCTCAAGCCGGCGCTGCGCGCGTCGGAGCAAGTGCTGCCGCGCAACCGTGCGGGCGTGATCGACGGCTTCGAGGCGGAGGAAGGCGTGATCCATCGTTGCTTCGAGGGCGTGCTGTCGGCGCCGCGCGAGCAGAGGCCGCAGCCGTTTGATTTGATTTTCGAGACGCCCGCGCTTGCGCCCCACGACCTGCAAGTGCTTGCGTGTGTGGCCGCGCTTGAAACGATCTTCAGTGAATATCGCGGCTTCATCGCCCACGCCCAATACCTTTGATGTCTTCCCGTTCCGCACGCTCCGTTTTGCCCGGCTTCGGCCTCTCGCTGGGGTTCACGATCACCTACCTGAGTTTGATCGTCCTCGTGCCGCTCTCGGCTGCTTTCATCAAGACGTCCGGCATGACGTGGGATGCGTTTGTCGAGGCGGTGGCTTCGCCGCGAGTGCTGGCGTCCTACCGGTTGAGTTTTGGTATCTCTTTTTTGGCGGCGACGGTGAACGCGTTTTTCGGGCTCATCGTGGCCTGGGTGCTGGTGCGTTATCCGTTCCCGGGAAAACGGATCGTGGATGCGATCGTCGATCTGCCGTTCGCGCTGCCGACGGCGGTGGCGGGCATCGCGCTCACCGCGATTTATGCGCGCAACGGCTGGGCGGGATTTCTTGAGCCGGCGTGGGGCGGGGTGACGGGGTCGGATGGCCGGATCATCCACAACGGCTTCGTCCAATATCTCGGGAGCATTTTTCCCGGTGTGAACTGGGGCGAGTGGCTCGGCCTCAAGATCGCGTTTGACCGTCCGGGTATTTTTATCGCGCTCACGTTTATCGGCCTGCCGTTTGTGGTGCGCACGTTGCAGCCGGTGTTGGAAGAGCTGGAGCCGGAGCTGGAGGAGGCATCGGCCACGCTCGGCGCGAACCGCTGGCAGACGATCCGCAAGGTGATTTTCCCTCAACTGCTCCCGGCGCTCATCACCGGATTCACGCTTTCGTTTGCGCGTGCGCTTGGCGAATACGGCTCGGTCGTGTTTATCGCGGGCAACCAGCCGTTGCACAGCGAGATCACGCCTCTGCTCATCATCACGAAGCTGGAGCAATACGACTACAAGGGCGCCACCGCCATCGCCGTGGTGCTGCTCGTGGCATCGTTCACACTCCTGCTCCTCATCAATCTCCTGCAAAACTGG
>JAHFTG010000162.1:0-1825 GCA_023269455.1 Opitutaceae bacterium
CACGACGAACCCCGACATCGCGACCGGCGACGGCATCGCGATGGCCTACCGCGCGGGCGTTGAAGTGCGGAACATGGAGTTCATCCAGTTTCACCCGACCGCGCTTTATTCGACGACTGCCGCGCGCTTTCTCATCAGCGAAGCGGTGCGCGGCGAAGGTGCCGTGCTTCGCAATCTCGCGGGCGAAGCCTTCATGAAGGGCTACCACAAGATGGCCGATCTCGCCCCGCGCGACATCGTGGCCCGCGCCATCGACACCGAGATGAAAAAATCCGGCGCGGCCCATGTGTGGCTCGACATCACGCATCGGAACGAAGCCTTCCTCCGCACGCGCTTCCCGCAGATTTACCAGACCTGCAAGAACCTCGGGATCAACCTCGCCAAGGACATGATTCCCGTGGTGCCCGCCGCGCATTACACCTGCGGCGGCGTCGCCACGAATCTCTCCGCCGAGACCTCGCTCGACGGCCTCTACGCCTGCGGCGAAGTCGCCTGCACCGGCCTGCACGGGGCCAACCGCCTCGCGAGCAACTCCCTCCTCGAAGCCGTCGTCATGGCGCATCGCGGCTCCGCATCCGTGGACCGTTATCTGAAAGCCGCCCGCAAGCTTCCAAAGGCCGTCATCCCCGGCTGGGTTGACCTCGGTGGCGGCGACATCGATGAACGCGTCGTCATCACGCATAACTGGGAAGAGCTGCGCCGCACCATGTGGGATTACGTGAGCATCATGCGCACGACCAAGCGCCTCGAACGCGCCCGCACCCGCATCGCCAATCTCGACCGCGAGATCGGCGAGTATTACTGGAATTTTTCCGTCGATGCGCGCCTGCTCGAACTGCGCAACTTGATCCAAGTCGCCGAGCTCATCGTCGCCTGCGCCTTGAAGCGCCACGAGAGTCGTGGCCTCCACGCCATCACCGACTACCCGAAGCATCGCAAGGTCGCCCGCGACACGTGTGTGCGGAAAACCTGAGCGACGTCGGCGCATCTGCGCCCTGTTTTTATCACTGAAAAACGGCTTGGCCCGAGCCGGCATCCCCTGTCTATTTGGTAGAATTTGGTGGAAATCTACCAAAATCTATCATTTATTGGTTTTCCCCACCCATGTCCTCCTACAAATACGTCAACTTCCTCTGGGATGATGCCAAGGCCTCCTCCCTCGATCCCGTCGGCCGCCTGATCTACCGCTCCAACCTCCTCGGCAGCGACCAGCGCATCACCAACACCGGCGGCGGCAACACCTCCGCCAAGATCCAGGAAAAAGACCCCCTCTCCGGCCAGTCCACCGAAGTCCTCTGGGTCAAAGGCTCCGGCGGCGATCTCCGCACCAGCACCCGCGAAAACTTCTCCTCCCTCTACCAGCAGAAGCTCCTCGACCTCCAGAAACTCTACGCCGCCCGCCCCGACAAAGGCCTGAAGTCGCAGGCCGAGGACGACATGGTCGGCATGTTCTCCCACGCCACCTTCAACCTCAACCCCCGTGCCTCCTCGATCGACACCACCCTCCACAGCTTCCTCCCCGGCAAGCACGTCGATCACATGCACCCGAACGCGATCATCGCCATCGCCGCCTCGGCCAACCGCGAGAAACTCACCCAGGAAATCTTCGGCGGCCAGATGGCCTACGTCCCCTGGATGCGCCCCGGCTTCGAGCTCGGCCTCGCCATGCAGGAGATCGCGAAAAAGCAGCCCGCCATCAAAGCCATCATGATGGGCCAGCACGGCTTCATCTCGTGGGGCGACGACGAGAAGACCTGCTACGCGCACACCCTCGACTTCATCGAGACCGCCGCCGCCTACATCGAGGCCAAATACGCCGCCAAGG
>JAHFTG010000162.1:1835-5579 GCA_023269455.1 Opitutaceae bacterium
TCGCCGCCATCCTCCCCTGGCTCCGCGGCCAGGTCTCCAAGGAAAAACGCTTCGTCGGCACCGTGCAGGACGACGCCAAGATCCTCCGCTTCGTCAACTCCAAGGACGCCGCCCGCCTCGCCGAACTCGGCACCTCCTGCCCCGACCACTTCCTCCGCACCAAGATCAAGCCCCTCTACGTCAACTGGAACCCCCAGACCGAAGACGTCGCCGCCCTCAAGGCCAAGCTCGCCGCCGGCCTCGACGCCTACCGCAAGGACTACGCCGCCTACTACGCGAAGTGCAAACACGCCAACTCGCCCGCCCAGCGTGATCCCAACCCCACCGTCGTTCTCATCCCCGGCCTCGGCATGATCGCCTGGGGCAAGGACAAGTCCGAGAGCCGCGTCACCGCCGAGTTCTACAACTGCGCCGTCGAAGTCATGCGCGGCGCCGAGGCCATCGACACCTACGTCGCCCTCCCGCTCCAGGAAGCCTTCGACATCGAGTATTGGCTCCTCGAAGAGGCCAAGCTCAAGCGCATGCCCGCCGAGAAAGAACTCGCCCGCCAGGTCATCGTCGTCATCGGCGCCGGCTCCGGCATCGGCAAGGAAACCGCCCACCGCCTCGTCAAGGAAGGCGCCCACATTGTGTGCGTTGACCTCAACGCCGCCGCCGCCGAAGCCACCGCCAAGGAAATCGAAGCCAAATATGGCGTCGGCATCGGCGTCGCCGGCACCGGCCTCTCCGCCTGCGGCCCCGCCCTCGGCCTCGCCGCCAACATCACCGACCGCGCCAGCATCCGCGCGATGCTCGACAAAGTCGCGCTCGCCTACGGCGGCTTCGACAGCATCTGCGTGACCGCCGGCATCTTCGTGCCCTCCGACACCTCCGGCCACATCCCCGACGACAAGTGGGCGCTCACCTTCAACATCAACGTCACCGGCAGCTACCTCGTCGCCGACGAAGCCTTCAAATCCTGGAAAGAGCAGGGCCTGCGCGGCAACCTCGTCCTCACGACCTCGGCCAACGCCGCCGTCGCGAAGAAAGGCTCGCTCGCCTACGACACCTCGAAGGCCGCCGCCAACCACCTCGTGCGCGAACTCGCCATCGAGCTGGCCCCGCTCGTCCGCGTCAACGGCGTCGCCCCCGCGACCGTCGTGCAAGGCTCCGCGATGTTCCCCCGCGACCGCGTCATCGGCTCGCTGGCGAAATACAACATCCCCTACACGGAAGACGAAGCGACCGACAGCCTCGTGACCAAGCTGGCCCAGTTCTACGCCGACCGCACCCTGACGAAGAGCCCGATCACCCCGGCCGACCAGGCCGAGGCGTATTTCCTCCTCGTCACGAAGCGCCTCAGCAAGACCACCGGCCAAGTCATCACCGTGGACGGCGGCCTCCACGAAGCCTTCCTGCGGTAACCCGAAAATTTGCCTGCGCTGTCTCGATCACAGCACAGGTGAGAAAACCCAAAGCCGCGCATCCGCAAGGGTGCGCGGCTTTTCCGTGCATATCCTACGGACTCAAAAGAAAGACCCGAACCACGGAGTTATTGACCACTAATGGAATCCTCCAATGGGCGGATTCTCTGGGAGAAGTTCCGGCCAATGGCCTCTACAATTAAGCGGAGGGGCGTCTGATGCCGCCGGGGATTGAAGGCCGTAAATCTGTGCCCATCTGCGAAATCTTGCGGTCAAATCTGTCACTCTCCGGCTACCTCGCCGCTTTGGGCGCGGGTCGTGCTGTTCGGTTGCCAACCACGGCGACTCCGCCCAACTTAAGATCATGAACGCCACCCTCGCCGCCGAAATCAGCCGCCTTTCGCCCGCTGAAAAAATTCTGCTCGTGGAAGAAATCTGGGACCAAGTGGCGTCCGATTCCGGCACGGTGGCCGTGCCCGCCGCGCATCGCGCGGAACTGGACAAGCGACTCGCGGCCGATTCCGGCGATGCCGGACGTCCTTGGGCGGAAGTGCGCAACGAACTGCTTCGCCGCTGATCCCACCCATGGCTGTTCAGGTCCGCGTCACTTCGGCAGCCAGTCAGGATTTGGTTCAAGCGCACGATTGGTATGAACTGCAGTCGTCGGGACTCGGCAAAGAGTTCGTGCGGACGGTGGACGCGGTCCTGGCGTTTATTGAACGCAACCCGACGCTGTTCAGCCCGGCTTACCGTGACCTGCGGCGCGTGCTCACCAAGCGCTTTCCCTACGCGGTTTATTACCAATGTCCGGACGCCCAAACCGCACGAGTAATCGCCGTGCTGCACACCGCGATGGACAAAGCCCGCCTGCATCCTCGGCTGGACTAAAAACGAGCACCTGCGTTTCTGAAAACTGGTTTCGCCCCCGCTCGACCCATTAGGTTAATCTTCAGTATTTTGTGCGCTAAATACTGCCTCGGTGCGGCGAATAACCGGCTTAATCACCGCACATTATGCGGTGATTAAGCCTTGGAGAAGACCCAGAAGGGCACGCTGGACATCACCGGCTGGCTTTCATGGTTCCTCGATTGTCTGGGTCGCGCCTTGCAGGGGGTGGGGCCTCGCTCGCCCGGATCATCCGGAAAGCGGCCACCTAGGGTGTGTTTGCTGAATAAACCGGACCAGCGGGAGTGAGAAAAGGCGCTCGGCCAAGGCGACCGCGATGGAGGCGGGCCAGCGGCCCGTGCCATCGAGGGCAACGCCGGCCCAGTGCCCTTTCTCTCTTCCCTCGTAGAGCGTCAGCGATGGGCTGGTTTATTTGGCAAACACACCCTAGGAATGGATCAACCAGACCTCAACCATCAGCGACCGCCAGCGCCTCGTCCTCAACTCGCTCATGGACGGCTCCGATGCGGAATTGTCCACTTCGCGCTACGCCAAACTCTCCCGGTGTTCACTCGATACGGCGCTGCGCGACATCAAGCTCCTGCTCGATGCCGGCATCCTGGCCCCCGGTCCGGGCGGTGGCCGTAGCACAAAATATAAACTTCAGTCTCCGCCTGAGCCGTAACGATGCAGTCGAAGGCGGAGTAGCGGAGTGAGATGACGAGTAGATTTCAGAGTAGGAGTCCCGAGGAATACCCGTGGGTATTTCGAGCGGATGACGCACTCTGAAAGGTGCCGTCAGATTACCTCGATACGACCCGCTCGACTACATCGTTATGGCTCAACCAACCGTGGGCTAGGTTGAGGCAGGGAAGTAGCATATAGCGGCCCGACCCCTTGGGGCCGCTGGAGTTACGCGATAGGCAAGCGTTTCAGATAGAAAGGAAGCCGTAAACCTTGCCCTTGGGCATCTCCTTCATTTTTTGGAAAAACTCCGTTTCGGTTATCTGTGTCGGCCACTCCAGATTTATGCTTAGGAGAAACCCGCCGTTGTCGGGAAGTCGCTTGGCCGCGATGGCATTTAGGCCGATCAGATAGTTCAGGTCGCGAATAAGCGCGCGGTAAGGATTACTCACGCGATAGAAATGCCGGGTTCGTTCGGTGACGGTGGTGAGGAGCATCTCCTCCTCGTCGAGGAACAGATTGAGTAATTGCACATGGCGCGCGGACAGGGCGCGTTTGCGCGGAGACTGCAGGCGGCCGAAGAGATCGGTCATGGTGTTTCGGAAAAGCGCCTTGGTGACCTGCAGGCGGATTTCGCTGAAGAGGCGACGGCATTGGCTCTCCACACCCTTGAGGGCAAATTTAAAAAATACCGTCAGGTCATGATCGCCCGCGCGGGTGTCGTTGAGTGCGTTTAGGTAGCCGGTCTTCTGTTCGTAGTAGTAATTCGACA
>JAHFTG010000163.1 GCA_023269455.1 Opitutaceae bacterium
CACGACCGGCACCTGGCGCACCGACGCCACTGGGAAAAATTCCATCCAATGCACCCTGGCCGGCGCCGCGCCCGTCGATCTGCCCGTCAGCTACGCGCTCAATGCCGACAACCAACTCGTGCTCACCATCCCGGCCAGCGCCGCCGCGCAGACCCAGGCCGTCGCACCCATTACCCTGCAAGGTCGCATCCTCGTGGAGGAAAACAAGCACCTCACTTATTACCTTATTCAGGACGACGGCTGGGATGTGCAGACCAACCTCGCTTTCTATGTTTACGGCACCGTGCTCATCGATCCGGCCACAAACCAGCTCACGATCACTCCTGATACCGGCCCTTCGCTCGTTCTTACCGGACACGCCAGCACCGGCACCACCGCTCTCTCCGTGGGCCAAGGCGACAACAGCCTCGATCTCATCCGCTTCTCCGCCATCACCCATAATCCGCTGGCCGGCGGAGGCTCGGCCGATGCCGATGCCGACATCAGCCTGCTCGGCAACTGGGACCTTCGAGACGGCCAAGTCACCTTCGTGACCAACGTAAACAGCACCGCCGCCGGCACGGCATTCTCTGTGGCGGTGGCCGGAAAACTCAAAGGCATCGCCGCCGGCTTCGAATTCTCCACGGCAGGCGGGACGCCCCAAGTCCTCTTCACCATCCAAGGCAAAATCATCGGCACCGATGTCAACGGCTGCTGGCAGCTCTCGCTCGGCTACGCCGACAAACGCCTCTCCGCTTCCCTCCAAGGCGCGGCCACCTATAAAGTGGGCGGCAACGTCATCGGCATCACCGGTAATCTCCAGATTGGTTCCACGGCGGGCGCTGGCTACACGCTCGCCCTTGATCTCAAGACCCAGTGGACGCTCGCCAACGGCCAGTTCAATTTCTCGATCTCCGGAGCCAACGGCAAATACGCCCTCGCGCTCTCCGGTGACCTGAAGATCGACGACCAGTGGAACGTGAGCTTCGCCATCGCCTGCGACAGCAACGGAGCCTCATCCCTCACGCTCTCCATCGCCGATGCCGCGGTGCCCGGCAGCCCGATGAACGCCAACCTCAAGCTCTTCTTCGACACCAATAAAAAAACCTTCGGCGCGTCGCTCTCCCTCACCTTGAACTTCGTTGCGGGCACCCTCGTGCCTTAAAGATGCCAAGCCTCAATTAACGCAAGTGCCCGCTTTCTATCTTCAATTCGGCCGGATTGTCGCCCAGCTTACGGTCTCATGATCGCCTACCGCCAACGCGGCTTCATCAATGTTTACGCCTTTGCGATCAACGGCATGGCCGTGGGCCTGCTCTTGGTTTACGCCCAGTTGATCAAGCTCACTCCTGTCATCACACTGTCGCCGGGCGTCAACTTGCTCGCGTATTGTCTGGCGGTGTTCGTCGGCATGTCCGCCAGCATCGGGCATATCCGCAGTCGTGGTTACACCCTCCATGGCATCGGTTGGTTTGGCGGGATGGCGCTGGCGATGCGGCAAGTGTTTTTTGTCGCGGCGTGCATCTTTGCCCTGATGTTTGCGACCAAGGATCGTGAGATCAGCCGACTCTTCCTCGGCACTTATTTATTTCTGCTCGCCTGCGTGCTGACCGCCCTGCACGCAAAATTTCCGCGCGCGTTGGCCCGGATGTTGTTCGCGGAAAACACCCAGTCACCCACCCTGTTCGTCAGCCAGGGAGGAGACATGGACGACCTCGATGATTGGATCGGCAACCGCGAGCATTTGGGCATACGCCCCGTCGGCTTCATCTCGGAAGAAAAACCCTCGCGCGACGAACGCTCCATCGCGCCCTACCTCGGCCGCATCGACCGCCTCGAAACCCTGCTGAAACACCATCAGGTGCGCCAAGTCGTGTTGCTCGGATGGATGGCCGACACCGATAAAGTCGAATACATCATCGAGCTTTGCGAACAGGCCGGCTGCCGGTTTCTGATCAACAACAATCTGGCTTCGCGTTTTGCCCGCCCGCTCGTGGCGGTGCAGGAAGGTGGCCGCCATTTTCTCGCCCTGCAGGAAGAGCCGCTCGAAGACCCGCTCAACCGCCTGTGCAAGCGCTTCCTCGACG
The DNA here is from genome assembly GCA_023269455.1 of Opitutaceae bacterium. Taxonomy (GTDB): domain Bacteria; phylum Verrucomicrobiota; class Verrucomicrobiia; order Opitutales; family Opitutaceae; genus Rariglobus. The sequence continues at coordinate 2,067 of JAHFTG010000163.1, forward strand.
TCGCCATCGCCCTGCCGGTGGTCGTCTTCATTCTGCCGCCGTTGGCAGTCTGCGTATGGCTCGTGCAATGCAGGCAGGCGCCCGGACCGATCTTCTTTGTCCGGCCGCGTGGCGGGCACAACCTCAAGGTCTTCAAGATGCTGAAGTTTCGCTCCATGTATGCGGCGGAGGAAAACATCAACCAGCAGGCCACCTCGTGCGATCAACGCATCTACCCCTTTGGCAAATTTCTCAGGCGCACCAGTCTCGACGAATTCCCCCAATTTATTAACGTGCTGAACGGCAGCATGAGCGTGGTCGGGCCGCGGCCTCACCTCCCGCAACACGATCAGGATTTCAGCCGGATCAGCCGCGCCTATCGCGTGCGGGCGCTGGTCAAACCCGGCATCACCGGCCTCGCCCAGATCCATGGCTTTCGCGGTGAAATCACCACCCCCGATAAACTCCATCAACGCGTTTCCTGGGATCTTAACTACGTCGCCAACTGGTCGGCATGGCTCGACATCCAAATCGTCCTCAGAACGGCGATACAAGTGGCCAAGCCCCCAGCTTCGGCCTATTAGTCGCCAAGCCTGCGGGAATCCCCGCGGTGACCGGACTCACACCGGATCGCCGCCCGCCTGTCGCCGCAGTCGCAACTCACGCGTCTTGATCACGGAAAGCAGTTCATAAACCGCGTGCAACCGGGCGAAATCGTAGCCTGCCCGACCGTCCAAAAATCCGCGCTGCCAAAAATACACATAGGCAAACCGCAACCAGGGACGGAACGGCAGATACCGAACGATGCCCTTCATGCGTCTGCGCCAATTCACACGACCGAGCTGCAAAGACGCTCCATTCCACGTCGCTTGTTCAAGCGCCGCCTGCGCCTCCCAGTTAGAGTAACGGTTGTGCTTTTCGACGAACACCTCGACCGACGGAAATGCAAAATGATCCATCTCGCCGCGCAAGCGCGAGGTCCGTCCGTTCACCACCACATGCTCATGCACCTCGTTGTCGCCGCTTTGGGTCCGCCCCTCGACGATGCGCTCATACCGACCCTCGCGGTGGAGAAACAGCCGTAGGTTCCAGTTGGGATAGTAGGCATGACGCAGCCAGCGCCCCATGAACATGAACCGCCGGTTGATCCAATATCCGGCATAAGGCGGCTGCGGATTTTCCACGATTGCACGAAACTCCGCCTCCGCCGAAGCCGGTAATACCTCGTCGGCATCCAAAATAAAAACCCACTCATGCCGGAACGGAAGATTGGCCAGCGCCCAGTTTTTCTTTTTCGGCCAGATGCCGCCAAATTGGAATTGCACCACCTTCGCGCCCAGCGATTCCGCCAAGGCCGCCGAGCCGTCCCCGCTCTCGGAATCGACGACCCACACCTCGTCCGCCCAGCTCACGCTGCCGATACACCGCTCAAGATTTCCTGCCTCGTTTTTGATCGGAATGAGAACCGAAAGTGGAACCTTCATGTGCGGATATGTTTAGGAGAATTACCTCCCGCAAAGCCAAGATGAAATCCCGCCGCCCCGCAAACCCCTCATATGAAAAAACTTCTTTCTTCGCCGTCGCCCACGCAACGAACCACAAATATCTTGCTTCAAAAATTCGTCCACGGCTACATAAGCCCCATAGAGTAAGCACTTATTCGCTATCATTTATCTATGAAAACCATCCAGTGGATATCCTTTCTGTTCATCACGATGTTGACCGCCTCGCTCGTCCGGGCGGAGGAGGTTGCCCGCGACGCCAAGATCGTGACCGTTCAAGGCAACGTGATCATTGGGCTTCCCGGTGAATCAGCTGGCAAGCCCGCCACGGTCGGCGCGCTCCTTCCTGTCGGCAGCACCATCCATACGACCAGCGGTGCTGAAGTGACCGTTAAATTTTTCAACAGCACGGTGGCCGTCGTTCAACCAGACACCGATGTGACCCTCGAAAAGCTCTCCGTCACCACCGAAGGAAAAGACGTCACCAAGGAAAACGCCCTGCTCAATCTGCGCGTTGGCAGCATTATCTCCAGTCTCGATCCGGCCAAACACGACATTAACAACTACGGCATTCGCACCCCCCGCGGCATCGCTGCGGCCCGCGGCACCGTTTACGCCGTCGGCGTGGCTCCCAATAACGGCATTTGCACCACCTCGACCATCAGCGGCACTGTCATTTTCTACACCGACAAAGGTGAGATCAGCGTGCCCTTCGGCAATTTTGCCAGCGTGGGTAACAATGGTAACGACGGCCAAAAAGGAAAGTTGGACCACTTGGTCGATAGTGACCCAAAACTCGCCGCCGAACTGATCGCCGCCATCAAATCCATCGCCGACGGCATCAAGGCTGGCACCATCCCCAGCACGCCCGGTTTGCTCGCAGCTCTTCATGGAGCGGCAAGCATCATTGACCCCAAGGCTCCCAACCCAGTGGAGCTGCCGAAAGGTGGCGATGGACAAATTCTCCCTCCATTGGATCAAACCAAAATCATCGTAAGCCCATCATCGAGTCCGTCCAATTCCCCCTTGCCTCCGGGCTGATCGTCTTTCGGCAGTTCTCTCCATTCAGATTGAATGGTCCCTCAAAACCCTCGTCATATGACGGGGGTTTTTCTTTGGCAAACCTCCCTGACGCCACGGCTGATTCGTTCGCTGTTTAGAGGATTGCGAACACCGTGAGAGGCCTCGTTTTTATTCATGCCGATGCGCATCTCTCGCCCTCACTCTTTAATCAACCACCACGGGTCCGTCACACCTTCGTCCCTGCTGCTCACTGCGCTCGCGCTCCTTTTAGTGGGTTTATCCTCTTGGGGCTTCGGAGGCTCGCTTTCATGGGGACCAGGGCTGATCGCAGGCCTCACCTTGATGGCGCTGCCGATTCTACTCGCCCGTAAACAAGAAGGCGGTGCCATTCGCAAACGCGCCTTCATTCCCGTCGCCCTTTGGGTGGCATTTATCATCATCGCCCTGCTGAACCCGAGCCACGTCATCGGCGAACAAGGCTGGCAACCGTTGGCAAACTGGAAGCCTTGGCTTCCCACCACCCCGGACACGGCACGCACCGAAACGGCCGCCCTGCCTTGGTTCGCCGCGCTGATGCTTGGCGGGATGCTCATGGCCTGTCCGCCCAGTCGCAGACATACTCGCCTGATCTGGAGCGCCATCGCTTTAAATGGCTTTGTCCTCGCGGCTGTCGGTGCAGGTTTCCACTTCATCGGCGCGACCAAACTACTGGGCATCCTGCCTGCGCCGGAGTCATACTTCTTCGCCACGTTCTTCTACAAAAACCATTGGGCGGCCTACGGTGCGTTATGCGCAAGCGCAGGCCTCGCCCTCGCCTTGGAAGCGTGGCCTCATATGTTGCGCGGCTTGCCGCGCGCCCGAGGCCGGGTGTTCTTCTATGGAAGCACCGCGCTGCTCACCTTGGTGACGCTTCCCCTGCCCGGTTCCCGCTCGGGTCTTCTATTGGCCGTCTGCCTACTGCTGGGCGCTTCCGTGGCCGCTTTATGGATACTGGTTCGAGAG
>JAHFTG010000021.1 GCA_023269455.1 Opitutaceae bacterium
ATCATCGAGAAACTCGCCGAGATGATCGCCAAGTCCACCGATCTCACCAACCAATCCTAAGCACGACTACCATGGCCAACGCCTACGATTTCGCTCGCGTTTACCGCACCCAATCCGTGCTCACGACCAGCCCGGGACATCTCGTGCTCATGCTCTATGACGGAGCCCTCCGCTTCCTCGACCAGGCCAAGGATGCCCTTCTGGAATCCGAAGGCGGCGCCCGCCGTATCGAGCGCATCAACAACTCCCTCAACAAGGCCCAGAACATCATCGCCGAGCTTCAGTCCAACCTGAACATGGAAGTCGGCGAATATTCTCACAACCTCAACCGCCTCTACGACTACTACCTGAGCCGTCTCTACGAGGCCAACATGAAGAAAATCGTCGAGCCCGTGAACGAGGTGGAACGTCTCCTCCGCGTGCTGCGCGACGGCTGGTCCGAAATGCTTCGCCAAGAAGAAGTGCGCCGCTTCGAGGAAACCCGCGCCTCCGCCTGAACCGCGCTCCCGCCATGCCCTCTCCCGCCGCCACGATCCGACGCCTGCTCGGCGCACTTGAAGAACTCGGCCTGGCCGAGGAAGTGGCCCTCGCCTGCGGCGACGGCGTGGCGTTTCTCGCGCTGCAACACCGTGCCGAGCCCCTCGTCGCCCGCATCAGCGCCCTCGTTGCCGACCACCGCGACGCGGATGTGTTAGACGACACTTTGCGAGCGCGCGGTCAGGCATTGATCCGAGATCAGCACGATCGCGGCACCCGGCTGCACACGCTGCTCGACCACGTTCGTCACGAAATCACCCGCGTCGATCAGGCCCGCCTTCATGCGCGCAACCTGCGCCCCGCCTACGGCCTGCGCCATGCTTCGTCCGGCCTAAGACCGGCGTTCGCCGGCCAAGGCTGAAAGCCTGCTCAGTCCAAATCCATCGTCGGCGGCATTGGCCGCTCCTCCGCTTAATAATGGAGCCCATTGGACGGAACCTGCTCCTCGAAAATCGACCCATTGGGCGATTTCATTAGTGGTAGAAAACCCCGTATCTCCGTCTGCAGTTTTAGTTAAACCGCTCTAGCTCGCCGACCGTAAAGCATCCGCCGGCATGTCCGGCGTCACTTCCGCGATCTCGACCGACTTGGGCCCCGCGATCCAGACTGCGGCCACGCGAGACGCCGCGGCCCGCCAGTCAAAATCGTCACCCTGCGGATAGATCGCGGCATGCCCCGCTTCCTGACGATTCGCCCAGGTCGCCGTGGCGCGCACGCAGGTTTCTCCGTCCGCCAGGTCAAAATGCTGAAAAAGAATGGTGCCGCCCCCCGCATCAATAGTCAGCCGGGCCAGCCCCTTCGGATAATTCACAATCCGATTTACCGAGGGGATCGGAGTCCCGGCGTCCATCGCATCCCGCTTGAGCGCATCTTCCACCAGACTGAGAAATGAGAGGAGCCGCGTAGCCATGGGAGCAGACATGATGATCATTCCCATCGGTCATTTCTCCCCCGACTTGAGCGGTTTTATCTTATTTCTTCTTCGACCGTATTTTCGCACGGCAATCTTGGATTTAACCTTTTGTTTACGTTCCAAGAACTGTTGAATGGCCGCGTTCCCTTCAGCTTTCAAACGTCCGCCCCCGCGATCATGTCCCTCGAAAGAATTCTTGTCCTCGATGACGAACCGATCATTCAGAAAATTCTCGACGAGCTTTTCCGCCGCAAAAAATACAGCGTAAGCATCGCGACCACCATCGCCCAGGCCGAGGCCCTCCTGGTCCGCGAGACGTTCGACCTGGTCATGCTCGACGTGCGCCTGCCCGATGGCGACGGCCAGCAGTTTCTCGAACGCGTGATGGCTCTGCCGGAAAAGCCCCTCGTCGTCATGATGACCGGCCACGGCTCCATCGAAAGCGCCGTCAACTGCATGCGCATGGGTGCCTTCGACTACCTCATCAAGCCCTTCGCCCCCTCGCAGATCGAGATCATCCTGAAAAAAGCCGAGTCGTTCCGCCAAATCATGAGCGTCAACCGCTACCTTACGGAACGCGCAGGCGGCGATCAGGACATGCTCGGCGCTTCGCCCACTCTGCTGCGCCTGCGCCAGCTCGTCATGCGCGTCGCCCCCACCGACGCCACCGTGCTCATCACCGGCGAAAACGGCACCGGCAAGGAAATGGTCGCCCGCTCCCTCTGGCGCCACTCGCAGCGCAAAGGCGAACCCTACATAAAGATCAACTGCGCCGCCCTCTCTGAAAACCTCATCGAGAGCGAACTCTTCGGCCACGAAAAAGGCTCCTTCACCGGTGCTACCGACCGCCGCGAAGGCCGCTTCGAACTAGCCAACCGCGGCACGCTCCTCCTCGACGAAGTCTCCGAGATCCCGCCCAACCTTCAAGCCAAGCTCCTCCGCGTGTTGCAGGAGCGCGAATTCGAGCGCGTCGGCGGCACCAAGACGATCAAGGTCAACGTCCGCATCCTCGCCACTTCCAATCGCGACCTTCTCCAGTTCGTCGAACGCGGCTCCTTTCGCTCCGATCTTTATTATCGTCTCAACGTCTTCCCCATCGAGGTCCCCCCCCTGCGCCAGCGCCCCGACGACGTCCTCGTGCTGGCCGACGCTTTCCTCCAGCGCTTCGCACGCAAACACGGCCTCAAAATCCCCGGCTTCTCCGAAAAGGCCCGCGGCGCCCTGCAAACCTACCCCTGGCCCGGCAACGTGCGTGAACTCCAGAACACCATCGAACGCGCCGTCATCCTCTCCGAAAAAGGTCGCCCGATCTCGATCGCCGCGCTCGGACTGCCTTCGCTTCCCCACGCCTCCACGCTCGTCAACAGCCCGATCCCGACTGTATCGACCGAGGCCCCTTGGCCCGTCGTCACCTCATCCTCCAAACACCCTTTTCCGTCCGTCACCCTCGCGGAACCGGTTTCAGAACCGCCGTCCGAGGATATCTATCCCGAATCCCCGGCGGCGACTTCTCCCGTGGCGGACAACGAGATCATCCCCCTCGATGAGATGGAAAAACGCGCCATCCTCGCCGCCCTCAACGTCACCGGCGGCAACCGCACCCAGGCGGCCGAGCGGCTCAACATCTCCATCCGCACCCTGCGCAACAAGCTCCAGGAATACCGCGCCCAAGGCGAACTGCTCGACAGCGCGTTGGCGGCCGAGGAGTGATCCCGACACCTGTGTGGTCGCCCCTGCCCGACCTTCGGGCGAAGCGATACGACCAGCCGGTATTTATCGAATGATCCTGTGATGCGCGCGTTCTGACGCGGCATCCTCCCCTCTCCGCACAGGGATGGCGCCAGCATATCCGGGTCAAAAACGACCGGCCGCATGCTTTCGCATTAATTTTCGGACGATTCCCTTAATCCGGCTAAAAAACGGCCGATTAAACAGGCCGACCTCCACCCGTCTGCCTTCCCCTCTTCATTTTATGCCCACGTGCGAACAAATCAGCGAAGACCTCTTCCGGAAAACCATTACCCGCGCCGTGCAGGATGTGTTCAAGACGATGATAGGCCTTCAAGCCGACCTCATCCCCCTCGCGGAAACCACCGCCCCCGAGGATGAATCCCCTAAACCCCCGATGGACATCACCGGCCCCCAAGTCGTCGGCACCGTCGGCTTCGTCGGGGACATCTCCGGACTCATCTACCTTTATCTCGACGCCGGATTCGCCAATGACCTCGCCGCCCGCATCCTCGGCATGACGAACGCGGAACTCGAAGCAACCGGAGACGAAGTCGTCAACGATGCGGTGGGTGAACTCACCAACATGACCGTGGGCACGTTTAAAAACCAGCTCTCCGACCACGGCTACGCCTGCAAGCTGACCATCCCTTCCATCCTTCGCGGCAGTAATTTCTCCATCGAGCCGACCGCTTCCGCCACGCGCCGCATCTACCGCTTTCAGATCAATAACCATGTTCTCGTCGCCGATTTGCTCATGAAACAGGGCGACTGATTGCCCATCTCTCTCCCGTTTTAAACCGCCACCACCATGCGCTACAAAATCCTAACCGTCGATGACTCGAAAACCGTGCGGATCATCGTCAAGAAAGCCTTCAAAACCTTCGATTGCGACATCATCGAGGCATCCAACGGTGTCGAAGGCCTTGCCATCGCCGCGAAAGAGATGCCCGACGTCATCCTCCTCGACGTCACCATGCCCGTGATGGACGGCGTGGAGATGCTCACCAAACTCAAGTCCGACCCCGCCCTCAAAGGCATCCCCGTCATCATGCTCACCGCCGAAGGCGGCCGCGACAACGTCCTGAAAATCGCCAAGATCGGCGTGCGCGACTACATGGTGAAACCCTTCAAGGAAGATCTGCTCATCGAAAAAATCGGTCGCGTCATCGATCTGAAGCCGATCGGCGACGGCATCCAGAAAGCCAAAAGCATTTTTGATCCCGCCACGATCCTCGTCGTCGAAGACAAGCCCATCATCGTGCAGCAGATCCAGGATGGCATCAAACACACCCCCTGGAAAACCACCGGCGTGAACACCACCGGCGAGGCCATTGATTTCTGCAGCCGCACCACGCCCGATCTCGTCATCATTTCCCTCTCCTTGCCGGAAGAGGCCGCCTTCATGCTGTTTCGCCTCATCCGCAACAATGTGAAGACCAAATACACTCCGATTTTTGGTTTGGTCGTGAAGACCGACACCCTCGTGGTGCAGCAGGCTCAGCAGGTCGGGTTCACTTCCATCGTCACCAAGCCGATCGAGGTTCAGGATTTGGAGGCCAAGATCGCCAAGGCGATGAACCTCGACACCTCGCAGCGCTATTTCTCCATCGAGGACAACGTGCTCCTGATGCGCCTTCCGGAAAACACCACCGCCGTCATGCTCAACGAGATCATGAACTACCTCAAACCCAAGACCTCCGAGGCCGTGGACACCGGGATTTTCCGCGCAGTCATCGACATGCACGAACTCAAGCGCTTCGACATGACCCTCATCAAACTGATCTTCGGCACCATGCAGACCTTCCGCGAGCTCGCCATGCAGTTCGCCCTTGTGGGCAACCCCCAGATCGTGGCCGAGTGCAAGGGATTCGAGGACACCAAACTGTGGCAGTTCTTCGACTCCACGGCGGAAGCCAAGGCCCACATGAGCAAAAACACCTCGGGCCAGCCCGCCTTGGCCGAGACCACCAACTGAACTCATTTCACTTCGGGTCGTGCCTTGAGCACGGCCCGCCCTGCGGCCCCGCTCCCCCTCACGGGGGCGCGGGGTTTTTTATTTTCAGACGATAAAATTCGCTTCAGCCACAGCCCGGTTGCGCCGATTAAACCTGCGGGTCGATCGCCGTCTCCTCTCTCACCGACAGGAAACGACTTTCATGAACATTTCTCTCCACTTGCCGTTCGCCGCATGGGGTCTCCTCACGCGCCGGATTTCCTTAGTCCTCTTGCCAGCACTCCTATCAGAAACCAGCGCCAGCATCCTCTCCCCTGTCTTCAACCGTCACGAGCGAAGCCAGCCCTATTTGTGCGTGTGCCTCCCGCCGCCGTTGCGTTTCAGTCCGCCTCCGGTCCCCCCGGAAATGGCCGACCCCACCTTGGTGATGGGTCCGCCCAATCCCGGCGGCCCGCTCGAAGCGATCAGTGCCGCCAACCAAGAATCCAGCCTGCACCAGGACCATTCCCCGGTGCCCGCGCCCATCCCACCTTCACAACCGGCCGCGCCCGAACCTGCCGCCGTCACGCCAACCACGCCCGCATCCCAGCCGCCGGCCGCACCTCCGCTCACGATCATTCCCGATGACACTCCCCGCGTGATTCATTCGGAAGACTTGCTGCCATACTTCCGTCTGCCGGCCGCTCCCGCCACTACCCTCCCCTCCAGTTCGGCCACCTACCAACAGCAATGAAACGAATCGTCCGTTCGTCTCTCCTTGGCGTTTTCCTGTCCGGTTTTCTCCACGCGGAACCGGCGGAAAAGCCGTCGGCCCAGCCAGCCGCCCTGCCGGTGGCGGTGCCTACCCAAGCCTCGGACGAACTGGCCAGCCTGCTTCGCATCGGCGCGGCCAAAATTGAACAACGCGACTGGGATTCGTCCGAGATCGCCTTCCAGCAGGTTCTCGCCGCCCAGGCCACGCCCGCCCAATACTTCGAGGCGCTCAGCGGGCTCGCGCGCACCTACCGGCTCAAAGGCGATCTCACCAAGGCATGCGCCATTTATGAACGCATCGTCAAGGACTACCCCGACGAGATCGCTCTGCCCGGCATCTACCTGGATCTGGGCCGCACCCTGCGCGCGCTCGGCGCCTACCGGCTCGCCCTGAACCGGTTTTACAGCGTCATCAATTCCACGCTCAAGCTGCCCACCGAAGGGGCCGACCACTACCGTCAACTCGCCCGCACCGCCCAGTTTGAAGTAGCCGAAACCTATTTCCAATCCGGCGACTACGCGCAGGCCTACCGATACTTCACCCGGCTCAACCTGCTCGACCTCGCCCCCGCCGATCGCGCCCGCGCGACCTTCAAATCCGCCTACGCACTCACCCTCCAAAACGACCATGCCAAGGCCGTGGTCGTCCTCCAAAATTTCCTGGCCCTCCCGGCCAACGACGAAAACGCCGCCGAAGGGCGCTACCTGCTTTCCGTCGAACTTCGTCGGCTCGGCCGCGATCAAGAGTCGCTCGCCGCCGTCCTCGACCTTTTGCGCATCGAAAAAATCCGGACGCAAACCGATCCCAAAACCTGGATATACTGGCAGCGCCAGACCGGCAACCAGCTCGCCAACGAATTTTACGAGCAAGGCGACGCCGCAAGCGCGCTGACCATTTACCAAGCCTTGCTGGAACTGGATACTATGCCCACATGGCGCCTCCCGCTGCTCTATCAAATAGGCCTTTGCCATGAACGGCTTCGCCAACAAGATCGCGCGCGTCTTTGCTACCAAGGTATCCTCGATGCCGTGCGCACCCAGAAAGCCGACCCCGCCGCCGATAAGGCGTTGAATTTTGATGATCTGGCCCTCATGGCTGAGTGGCGCCTGAAATCCTTGGGCTGGCAGGACTCCATCGATCATCAGGTCTCCGCCTTTTTTACCCCCGCCGTTCCCGCGATCACCGCCCCCGCCACCACCCCAGCCGTGTCCCCCACCCCATGACCCCGACGGAAACGCTCACCGAACACCTACAACTTTGCGAAGAGCTCCATCATCTGGCCATCGAGGAAAACCGTTGCCTTAAACAGCACCAACCCGCTCTCGACGCGCCCCTGCTCGATAAACGCCGCGACCTCCTCGCTCGCCTGGAAACCAGCCTCGCCGCGCTGAAAGATCCCGCCGCCGCCGGCATCCCCGCCAGTCCTTCCGACCGGACGCTCCGCGCCGAATCCATCGAAAAAGCCCGAGGGCGCATCCTGCAGATTCTTCACCTGCAGAAGGAAAACGAACAACTTCTCCTTCGTTACAGCCTCGGTGCCTTGCGCCCTGCCCTTCCTCCCGGTCTTCCGCCCGCCGCCCACCTGCAAAAACTCTATGAAAAGCACTAGCATTGATGGTGCGCCGGAGACAGCGCCGGCACTTCCCCGAGTCCCGCAGATCATCGTCTATGTCGGCACCGGAACGGATAGAAATGAAATCGAGACGGCCTTGCGCGACGTCTCCTTTTCCTGGGCCGTCCATCAGGCGGGCGCCCCTGACCAACTGGGCGCTCTCCTTGCCGCCCCCGATCTGGTGGTTATCGCCACCAACGACCCCGACCGCGCCCTCCTGCTTTTCGAGGTTCGTTCACGCACCCCGTCCACCCCCGTCATCGTAATCGGCCGTCAAGCCGAGCCGGAGCAGATCGTCAGCTGCCTTCTCGCCGGAGCGAGCGACTACCTGCCCTGGACCGGCATGCCGCAACTCCCTGCCCACATCCTTTCTTTCACCTCCGGCCGGAATGCAGCGGGCGATCCCCTGTCCGGCGTCAACCCACGCCTCAAAAGCTTGATCGACGCCTGCCCCTCCCCCGGCTGGATCACCGATCACGCGGGACACATTGTTTATTTCAACAAACGATGGACCGACTTCACCGGCTCAAGCGCCGCGAGCCAGTTCGGCCAGGAATGGCGCTCCCGGCTGTTTCCGGAAGACATGCGCCGTTTCGCCTATAAGTTCACCTCCGCCCTGAACCGGCATCAGCACTTCAACATCGATCTTCGCATACGCCGTCACGACGGCATCTACCGCTGGGTCCGCGTCCAAGGCACGCCCCAATTCAACATCCACGACCACTTCGCCGGCTACATCGGCTCCATTGTCGATATCAACAGCCAGCAAGAAACCGAGATCGTACAGGCCTATCGGGCCATCACGCAGACCGCGCTCGCCGGCTTCGGTCGCTTTGCCCTGAAACGCCAGTCCTTTCATCAGCTCATCCAGGAAGCCACCCGCCTGGTCTGCGACACCCTTCAACTCAAGCAAAGCGAAGTTTTGTTTGTCGAAGCCGGGGAACTCCGACGGGTGGCCTCGACCGGTTTTGATGATTTCACCGGCGTCGCCCTGATGTCCGCTCCTTCGGTCGATGCACTCGACGACCAGCCCATCCAGCTCGAATACGACGGCGACATTTTTCCCGGTCGTGAAAATCATCCCGCGCTCGGCGTGCAGACCGGCATTGCCGCCGCGATCAACGGCGGCCGCACCCTCCTCGGTTTTCTCACCGGACTCGGCGACTGCCCTCAGGAAATGGGTCGCGAGGCCACCGACTTCATCCAGGCCGTCGCCAACATCCTCAGCACCGTCCATCAGCGCGAGCAGGCCGAGGCGGCCCTCGAGGAAAGTGAAAAGAAACTCCTCCAGTCCCAAAAAATGGAGGCCGTCGGCCTCCTTGCCGGCGGCGTGGCCCACGATTTCAACAACCTCCTCACCGCCGTGCGCTGCTACGGCGAGATGCTCAACGAAGACCTCGCCACGGTCGCCCCCGAACTTCAAACCAAGACTGGGGAAATCCTCAAGGCCACCGCCCGCGCCAGCGCCCTCACCCGCCAGCTCCTCACCTTCAGCCGCAAGCAGGTTCTCCAGCCCGAGATTCTCGATCTCAACGCGGTGATCACGGACCTCAAAGATCTCATCCGTTCGCTGCTCAGCGAAAACGTCACCCTCCACGTCGATCTCATGGCGGGCAACACCCACTGCGAAGCCGACCGGAATCAAATCGACCAGATCATCCTCAATCTCTGCCTGAATGCCCGCGACGCCATGGCCAATGGCGGGCACCTCACCATAAAAATCGGAACCCGCGATATCCCCCTCTCAAATCCGTATGGGTTGGCCCCGGCGCAGTATCTTGAGCTTCATATCGCCGACACCGGGCTTGGCATGTCCCCGGAAGTGCAGGCGCAGATATTCCAACCCTTTTTTACCACCAAGGCCCTCGGCCATGGCACGGGTCTTGGCCTCGCCACTTGCGCCGTCATCGCGAAAAATTTCCATGGCACCATTACCTTCACGAGCCAGCTCGGTCATGGCTCCTGTTTTTCCGTCCTCATTCCACAGGTGATATCGCCAATCGACGCCGAGCAGCGGCTCGAAGAAGGCCCGCCCGGAGGCGGCAACGAACACATCCTGCTCGTCGAGGACGACGACGCCGTCCGCCATGTCGCCACGATGATTCTCACCAATTTCGGCTACAAGATCACCGCCTTCAGCGGAAGCAGGGAAGTTCTCAATTATTTCAAGGCCAACGACAATCTGGTGCCCATGTTTGATCTCCTGCTGAGCGACATGGTCATGCCCTTCATGAACGGTCGTAATCTCGCGAACGAGATCTGCGCGCTCCAACCCGGCATCAAAGTCCTTTTCATGTCGGGATACGTCGGCGACCCCGCTATCCTTACCGCTGTCCAGGATGCCGGTCTTCCCTTCCTCGAAAAACCTTTCACCGGAAGCATCCTCGCCCGCAAAGTCCGCGAAACCCTCGTATCGGTTGAACCATAAATGCCGTCCTCCTGAAGTGCGCTGATCCCCGAAAACTGGGCCACTTGAAATGTTAGTCTGAGGCTCTAAAAGGAACTCAGATTATCAAAGGCAAAAGACCCACGCCGGAACAGAATATCCGCATCTTACGAGAGACCGACGGCGGCCGGAGCATCGTGGAAGTGAGCAAGGAGCATAATATCTCCGAGATCACATTCCATCGTTGGAAAAAGCAGTTCGGGCAACTCGACGTGAACGAGGCCAAGCGCATGAAGGCGTTGGAACGGGAGAACGCGGAACTGAAAAAAATGCTCGCGGACCCGCTGCTGAAGAACCGTGTTTTGGAAGCGGTGAACGCAAAAAAATGGTGAGCCCGGAACACAAGCATCGGATGGCCGCCTTCGTAGTCGAACACGGACTGTGATCCGGGCGGACCGCGTGCCGGTGTCTTCGACTGGCGATATCTACCTTTCGGTATCGGAGGCGACCGCCGACGGCCGAGCACACCGGGTTTTATAAATCCGAGACATTAGGTCTTTCCGTTCTCCTCCTCAAGATGGTGAAAGACGGAATACATCAGGTTCACAAAAACACATTAATCGCATAACACTTTGTTTCACATTAATTAAAAATTTAACCAATCGCTTGTTAAATGTAAGGGGGGCTTTCCGCCTAACACCAATTCCGAAAATTTTCACGTCCGTGACCTTGCGCAGTTAATCACCTCGCCCGCAAAAACTCACGCATACGGCCGCCACGGTGCCTCGCCCTCGGCGCGCTTTTTGGCCTTCACCGGCGCCCACACGCGCAACAAATATTCGGCGAGATTTCGCAGACTGATCCGGCGCAACCCCTCCCGCTGCGCGACCTCCCGAAATGGCGAAGCCACCGCCGAACGCTCCTCATAGTAGCGCCACAATTCGCCCTCCAGTTCCATCGCCGCCTCATGCGGATCACGCGCGCGGACAGAAATCGCGCTCACCTTGTCATGCCAGTGGCGTTTTTCGTCGGGATGGCCCTGCACATAATCGAACACCATCTGCTCGGCGCGGTTCAGACTCATGGCGCCGAAACGTGCGCGCGCCCCCGCGAAAAACAACCGTAAATCCACACGCCACGCCACGCCGACATTGCTTTTGGGCGGCACTTTTCTAGCTTCACCCACTCGATCCAACTACGACATGTCGCCAAAATTTAAGGAACAACTCCCCGCGGTGCTCGTGACCGTTCTTCTCGTCGGCCTGGTCCTCGGTGGCTACGCCTGCTACGTTAATTTCAAAGTCCTCCCCGCGCTCAACGCCGAGCGCCAGCGCGAGATCACCGACCTCAAGGAGCAGCACACCGCCGAGCTGCAAGCCTCCGCCGAGCAGACACGCCGCCAGATCGAGGCCGTCAACACCCTCCTCAAAGACGCCATCGCCAAACGCTCCGCCGACGTGTTGATGACCGACGACGAGTTCGCCCAGGCCAACGCCGCCAAGGTCAACCAACTCGCCGAGGCCATCGCCAAAAAAATCCAGCCCTTCAACCCGCTCCCCAAGACCCCCGAAGAGGCCGAGCGTCTCCAAAACGAGCAGGTGGACAAGGTCTCCAGCCGCCTCTCCGAAAAAATCCAGCCCATCCTCGCCGACATCGCCAAAGACCAGAACCTCACCCGCGAATCCCTCGCCGCCTACAGCGACAAGATCGCCGATCAAGTCGGCTCCGTGCTCACCGCCGAACTCGCGAAGAACCAAGTCCTCAACAACAACCTCACCCAAGCCCACTCGGCCGCCGAGCAATCGCTCGCGCTCTCCCACGAACTCGCCGCGCTCTACCTGAGTTCCCTCAAGGACCAAGGCATCCTCACCCGCATCCTCTCGTTGCCCGCCAACGTCATCAAAGACGCCGCCAGCCTCAGCATCGTCAGCAGCAGCGACCGCCATAAAAAGGAGCAGGAACTCGTGGACAAGATGAACGCCATCCAGAAACAGCTCGACGACATCCAGGCATCGAGCCCCAAGAAATAAGGCCGTCGGCCCCGCGCCCACGCCCCCATCACTTCAACCACGCCGCAATCAACGGCGTGGTTTTTTATTGTTCGCCGCCAGCCACCGCCACGCCCGGCACCACCACCCATCGCCACCGACCCAGCGTTTCTTTGTGATCAAATTCAACCGGCAACCGGCGCAGGCACGCCTTCTGCTAAAAGGAACATGGTAACACTTTTTACCATAATCGTAACACTCATCCTGTCATGCGTCTCCATAAATTGATCGCCCTCCTCGCGGTTTCCGCCGCTGCCGCCGCCTCCACTCTGTCCGCCGCTCCGCTCAAAATCGCCTACTCCGACTGGCCGGGCTGGACCGCCTTCGAGATCGCCAATCAGAAAGGCTGGTTCAAGGAAGCCGGCGTCGATGTTGACCTACTCTGGTTCGAATACGGCCCGTCGATGGATGCCTTCACCGCCAGCAAGTGTGATGCTGTGATGGTCACCAATGGCGACTCCCTCGTCACCGGCGCAGGCGGCGCGAAGAACATCGCCGTCCTCATCACCGATTACTCCAACGGCAACGACATGATCGTCGGCGCGCCCGGCATCAAGTCGCTCAAGGATCTCAAAGGCAAAAAAGTCGGCGTCGAAATCGGCCTCGTCGAGCACCTCCTCCTCCTCAACGGCCTGAAAAAAGCCGGCATGACCGAGTCCGACGTCACCCTCGTCCCCACGCCTACCAACCAGACCCCGCAAGTCCTCGCCTCCGGTCAGGTTGACGCCATCGGTGCCTGGCAGCCCAACTGCGGCGCCGCCCTCAAGGCCGTCCCCGGCTCCAAGCCCATCTACACCAGCGCCGACGCGCCCGGCCTCATCTACGACGCCATCGTCGTCTCGCCCCAAAGCCTCGCCCAGCACCGCGCCGAATGGGTCAAAGTTGTGAAAGTCTGGGACAAGATCGTCGCCTACCTCGCCGATCCGAAGACCCGCGAAGACGGCATCAAGATCATGGCCGCGCGCGCCGGCGTTGATCCGAAGGAATACGCCGCGTTTCTCCCCGGCACCCATCTGCTCACGCTCGCCGAAGGCGCGAAAGTTCTCACCAGCAAAACCGACGACCTCGACTCCGTCATGGGCTCCTCCAAAACCGCCAACGCGTTCAACGTGAAAAACGGCGTTTACAAGGAGTCGCAGGACATCGGCACCTACCTCGACGCATCCCTGACCCTCGACGCCCTCAAGTAAACGGTCAGGCGGATTATCCTCACGAGACCTCCCTCACCCACCCGCATACACGCTCCGCCATTCGTCATTCGGATGGGCGTCCCGGCGGACGCCCATCTCCACCCTCCCTCTCCCCTTAATTCATGGCCCGCCCAAGATGGTTCTCCGTCCGTCAGGAACTCACGCCCAAACGCGGCCGCATGCTCGGCGTTCTGGCATTCGTGCTGCCGTTGGCGCTGTGGAGTCTGTTCAGCTACATCCCGTGGCTTTGGCATCCGATGGTCCGGGTCACCGATCCGGGCGACGTTGACTGGATGCGGGCGGGCCTCCTCATCGACCGCCACGATTTCGACAAGGAAGTCGCCTCCGCGCACGACGCCCACACCCACGCCCCCGTTGGCTTCCGCGCCAACCCCATTTATTTTCCCGCGCCCCATGCCGTCGGACGCGCGCTCTACACCGCGTTCACCACCGCGCCTGTCTTAAAAGGCGACCTCTGGCTCCACGAAAGTCTTTGGATGAGCATCCAGACGATCTTCTGGGGCTTCACGATTTCCTCCATCATCGGCATTCCGCTCGGCATTCTTTGCGGCTCCTTCATCGCGATCTCGCGCCTCACCGAACCGTTCGTGGACTTCGTCCGCTACATGCCCGCGCCCGCGTTCGGCGCGCTCATGGTCGCGATCTTCGGCATCCAACTGGAACCCAAGATCGCCATCATCGTCATCGGCACGTTTTTCCAGCAAGTCCTCGTCGTCGCCAACACCGTCCGCAAAGTGGACGGCGCCCTCATCGAAGCCGCGCAGACGCTCGGCTCCAAGCGCCGCCAGCTCGTCCTCCGCGTGATCGTCCCGGCCAGTCTGCCCGACCTCTACAACGACACCCGCATCCTCCTCGGCTGGGCGTGGACCTACCTCATCGTCGCCGAAGTCGTCGGCGTGAGTTCGGGCATTTCGTTTTTCATCAACCAGCAGGCCAAGTATCGGAATTTCGACAACGTTTACGCCGCCATCCTCATCATCGGCGTGCTCGGCCTGACCATCGACCAGATCCTCGCCTTCATCGGCAAGCGCCTCTTCCCCTGGAAAAACCCGCGCGCCAGCCGCATCCGCGCCTTTCTCGGAAAACTCTTCGGCCTGCGTCCACCCGGCACACCCGCGCCTAAACCACCTCAACTCCTCTCCACATGAGCGAGCCCCTTCCCGATTATCTCTCCCAGGCTCCCGCCGTCGCCGCCCGCTTCGCGAAAATCAAAGAGCGCCCCGTCGTTCTGGAAATTGATCACCTCGGCCGCCAATTCGCCGGCGAGCACGGCCCCGTCGTCGCCCTCCGCGACATCTCCTTCAAGGTCCATCGCCGCGAACTCGTCTGCGTCATCGGCCCCTCCGGCTGCGGCAAATCCACCCTCATCCGCATCATCGCCGGCCTCGATGAACCCACTTCCGGCCGCATGCTCGTGGACGGCAAGGAGACCAGCGGCCCCTGCCCCGAGCGCGGCATGGTTTTCCAAGGCTACACCCTCTTCCCTTGGCTCACCGTCAAGAAAAACGTCATGTTCGGCCTCAAGATGCAGGGCATGGCCGACGACCAGGCCGACCAAGAAGCCCGCCAGTGGATCGACCTCGTCGGCCTCGGCCGTTTCGCCGACGCCTACCCCGCGCAGCTTTCCGGCGGCATGAAGCAACGCACCGCCATCGCCCGCGCCCTCGCCGCCAATCCCCGCGTCCTTCTCATGGACGAACCTTTCGGCGCGCTCGACGCTCAGACGCGCGCCCAGATGCAGTCCCACCTCCTCGAAATCTGGCGCAACGTGGACGTCACCATCCTCTTCATCACCCACGACCTCGACGAAGCCATTTTCCTCGCCGACCGCATCCTCGTCCTCAAAGCCCACCCCGGCGAAGTCCAGGAAGTCATCGAGGTTCCCGTGCCGCGCCCGCGCCAACTCACGCAGCTTAACTCCCCCGAGTTTCTCGCCACCCGCCGCCGCCTCGAAGAACTCATCCATCCGCGCGTCGAAGCCCACGCCCAGGAGCGCCTGCCCATCATCCGCCTCACCCAAGTCGGCGACGACGTGGAGTAGCTCCCATGGCCGCGACACGCCGTCCCGCCCCCCGTCGCTCGCTCGACTGGAGCCAGCTCACCTGGCCCGAGATCGCCGCGCTCCCCGCCGCCGGCATGGATGCCGTCATGCTCCCCTGCGGTGCCACCGAGCAACACGGCCCGCACCTCGGCACCGGCATGGACACCTCGCTCGCCACCCGCGTCTGCTCCGCCGTCTCCGCCACGACGGGCGTGCCCGTTCTTCCCGCCCTCGCCTACGGCTGCTCCCTCGGCCATTCGCACCGCTGGCCCGGCACCCTCGCCCTCCAACCGCAGACGCTCATCGCCCTCGTCACCGACCTCGGAGACTGGCTTTTTCGCGCCGGATTCCGCCGCCTGTTTCTCGTCAACAGCCACGTCACCAACGCCGCCCCGCTCCGCTGCGCCCTTGAAATCCTCCGCAGCCGCCACGACGGCTTCATGGTCGCCGTCCTCAACACCGCCGAAGCCAGCCCTCGCGTAAAAAAAGCCTTCTTCGCC
>JAHFTG010000164.1 GCA_023269455.1 Opitutaceae bacterium
GTTGCTTTTGCTTGAAGATCGAAACCGCACCCATCGTCCTGAATCAAAAGCACCAAGTGAACGCCGTCCTCGTGCAGCCGCACGGTGATGTGCCTGGCTTCGCCGTGACGCAGGGAGTTGCTCACGGCTTCCCGGGCAATTTGAAGGAGGTCGGCAAGCTGCGTTTTGCCCAGACGGGCCTCGGCGGTTTCATCGAGACGCACGTCGAAGGCGACCTCACGATGACCGCCCAGCGTTTCCAAGATCATCGTTAAAGCCGCGCCGAATTCTGTGTGTTGCGTCGTCGGCGTGCGGTTCAGGGATTCAATGTAGCCGCGAATTTCGCGAATGCTGGCATTGAGCAAGGTGAGTCCGCGTTCGAGAAGGGCGTCGGCCTCGGCTGGGGCTTCCGGGCGGTGCTGGCGGGACGATTCAAAGGTGAGCCCGGCGGCGTAGAGCGACTGGATGATGCCATCATGTAGATCGCGGCCGAGGCGGATTTTTTCTTCTAGGGTTTGGTTTGCCAGTAATTGTTGGAGATGGAGGGTTTCCTCGGTGCGGATGCGAGCGTCGCGCTCTCGGGCCAGAGCCTCGGCCTGCGCAACCGTGGTGCGCGCGAGGTGGTCCATTTGGGCGATGTCACTTCGGGTCCTGTCGGGCGAGGCCGGTGCCTCGCGAAGGCGGGAGGGCACGAGTGCCACGACGATGACGGCCACCAGACTGGTTGCCAGGAGGGCGAGAAAGGCCTTTTGCTGGTCGGTCCGAACGGCTAGGGCGGCCGCCTGCAACGCGGGCGAGGATTCCACTCCAGCCAGATGATCCCGGGTGCGTCGCTGGGCGTGTAACTGAAGGGTGGCGGCGGTGCCGGCGAGCGCGAGCAAGACGAGAGTCAGCACCAGAAGTCGGAGGGGATTGCTCATCGCGAGGTCTGGTTTCGGTTTATCACTCCGTCTTTTCCGTGGATTCGGTGATGATCCATGAGGGGCGGCCTTTCACCTCGTAGTAAATACGCCCCAAGTATTCACCGAGGATGCCAATGCAGATTAACTGGATGCCACCGATTAACGCGATGGCAATGAGGGTGGTGGCCGGGGCGCAACTTATCCTTGGAATGCCGAAAGTGAATGGTTGTGGGAAAACGCGTTGAAGAAACACAAACGCCGCCATGCCCAGCGCGCCTATCGTCAGGGCAAATCCCAGATACGGCACAAAGCGCAAGGGCAGCGTGGAAAACGAGAACACGCCGTCGAGCGCGAGATTGAGTGACTGTCCGAACGTGTAATGGGCCTTTCCGGCGGCGCGTGCGGCGCGTTTGAATACCAGGTCTTTTTGGCGAAAGCCGACCCAAGTGCGAAGACCGCGCAGGTAGCGGTTGTGTTCGGGGAGGCGGTTGATGGCGTCCACGACTTTGCGGTCGAGCAGGGCGAAATCACCGGAATCGCGGGGGATGCGGATGGTGGCAAGCCGCTCCATCACGCGGTAAAATCCCCATGCCAGTAGTTTTTTAAGCGCTGGGTCTTGGCGGCTCTCACGCACGCTATATACCACGTCGTAGCCGTTGAGCCATTCGTTGATGAAGCGGATCAGCTCTTCGGGCGGATCCTGCAAGTCGGCATCGATGATGATGGCGGCGTCGCCTCGGGCTTTTTGCAGGCCGGCGGAGACGGCGGCCTGATGGCCGAAATTTCTGGAAAAGGAATAACAGCGCCAGTGCGGATCCGCCTGTGCCTGTTTTTGTATGAGCGCCCATGTCGCGTCGCGCGAGCCGTCATCAATGCAAACCACCTCGTGCCGACCGGGCCAAGTTTTCGCGGCGGCGGAGAGTCGTTCGATCAAGATGGGTAACGCGTCCTCTTCGTTAAAACAGGGGACGATGATCGAAATCAGCGGGTCTTCAGGCCTGAGCATAGGGTGCAAGTCACCAAGCCCTCGAAATTATTGGCATCGGGGCGAGCCTATCCGGGGGCGTTTCGGCGTGTAAAGCTTGGCGTGGCGATCACGACAAATCCTTCGACTTTTGGCGCGGGCGGCTTTCCTTTGTCCGCTCCGCCCATGAAGACATTCTACATCACGACCGCGATCGACTATGTGAACGGTTCGCCACACCTAGGCCACGCCTACGAAAAGGTGCTGACGGACGTCATTGCACGATTCCGGCGGCTGATGGGTGACAACGTTTACTTCCTCACCGGCGTCGATGAGCACGGCCAAAAAGTCCAGCAGACCGCCAAAAAACGCGGCATCGATCCGCAGAAATTCTGCGACGAGGTCTCCGGGGAATTCCGCGCCGTCTGCAAAAAACTCAACATCTCCAACGACGACTTCATCCGCACTACCGAGGAACGTCATAAAAAAGTCGTCTGCCAGCTCCTCCAGCAGCTCTTCGACAAGGGCGAAATCTACAAGGCCGAATACAAGGGTTTCTACTCCACGCGGCAGGAGCAGTTTCTCCAGGACAAGGACCGCAATCCCGACGGCCGCTGGCCGGAGATATTCGGCGAGGTCACCGAGATCACCGAGTCGAACTACTTCTTCAAGCTGCGTTCTTATCAGGACTGGCTCATCGATTTCCTTAAGAAAAACGAAGACTTCGTTTTCCCCCGCTACCGCCAGAAGCAAGTGCTCGAATTTCTCGCCGAGCCGCTCAACGATCTCTGCATCTCGCGTCCGAAAGAACGTCTCGAATGGGGTATCACGCTGCCGTTCGACGACAACTTCGTCACCTACGTGTGGTTCGATGCACTCGTAAACTACTACTCGGCGGTGATCGACAAGCCCGGTCTCTGGCCGGCCGATTTTCACGTCATCGGCAAGGACATCCTCGTGCCGCCGCACGCGGTTTACTGGCCGATTATGCTGAAGGCCTGCGGACTCGAAGCGCCGAAGTCGCTTCTCGCGCACGGCTGGTGGTCGATCAACGGCACCAAGATGTCCAAGAGCACGGGAAACTTTGTCGATCCCATCGCGTTCGCCGACCAATACGGCGTGGACGCGCTGCGCTATTTCCTGATCCGCGAGATGAGCGTGGGCCAGGACAGCGATTTTTCGCTCCAGCAGTTTCTCATTCGCTACAACAGCGAGCTCGCCAACAACCTCGGCAACCTCGTGAACCGCACGCTCAACATGACCAACCGGTTCTCCGCTGGTATCGTGCCCGCCGCCGAGGTGTCGGAGGAACCTGAGCAGGCGCTAAAGGCCCTCTGGGAAAAGACCCACGCCGAAGTCATTCCGCTGTGCGAAGGCTTCCAGTTCCACATCGCGCTGGAGCGCACCTTTGCGTTCATCACCGCGACCAACGCTTACATCGAGACGCGTGCGCCGTGGAAGCTCGGGAAATCTGCCGAGCCGAAGGATCAGGCGCTCCTAAAAACCTCGCTCGCCACGATGGCCGAGGCGTTGCGTCTCGGCGTGGCGTTGCTGCCCGCCGTCATGCCCGAGACGACGGTTAAAATTAACGGCGTGCTCGGCTACACGGCCGGCGCGGTCTGGAAGGACGAGCTCGTCTGGGGTGCGCGTCTGACCGGCAGCAAGGTTGCCGAGACGGCGATCCTGTTCCCGCGTCCGCAGGTCGAGCCGAAAAGCTGAGAGCTAAGAGGCTAGAGCTGAGAGCACGGACGGTAGCTTCATAATCTGGCTCTAAGCCCTAGACTCTAGACTATCGACTCAGCACCATGACCATCCTGCCCATCAATCCCGCCGAGAACGCCTCGCCGGACGCATTGCGGGCTTTTCTCACGCAGTGTCGCGAGGCGGCACGGCGCGATGGACGGGCGAAGCTCGTGAGCATTTCGCTCGCGGTGGATGCGCTCGATCCGTTGGCCGTGCTGGAGTCGATTTTTGATCCGGACCAACCGCATTTTTACGCGGAGCGACCGGTGGCCGAGAGCGCGCTGGCCGGAGCGGAAGTGGCGGTCGCGCACACCGCGCACGGGCCGGATCGCTTTGCGGCGATCCAGCGGTTCATCGACGAGACGCTCACCCATACCATCGCGGTGGGCGACGTGAATGCCGCGTTTGGCGGTCCTCATTTTTTTACGGCGTTTACGTTTCTCGACGAGGTTGAGGACGGTGAGCCTTTCCCTTCTGCGCACGTTTTTGTGCCGCGGTGGCAGGTGTCGCGTGCAGGCGCCACGACTACGGCGGTCGCCAATCTGCTGGTGGCTCCGGATGCCGAGCTCGACGCGCTCGCCGAGCGCGTCTGGCGGGCGCATGCGAAGTTCAACGGCTTCCGTTATCACGACCCGGCCTCGGCGTCGCCTGTGGTTGAAAAATCAACGTTGGCGCAACGAGAGGTCGGCGATTATCGCACCGTTGTCGCCCAGGCCATCGGACGCATCGAAGCAGGGGAGTTTCAAAAAATCGTGCTCGCGCGCGCCATCGATCTCACGGCGTCCGCCCCGCTGCATCCCTTGCGCGTGTTGAACGGCCTGCGCGAGCGTTTCCCGGATTGCCACGCTTTCTCCGCCGCCAACGGGCGCGGCCACAGTTTCATCGGCGCGTCGCCCGAGCGGCTGGTGCGTGTGAGCAAAGGCGTGCTCGAAACCGAGGCGCTGGCCGGCTCTGCGCGGCGCGGACTGGGCGCGAGCGAGGACGCGGCGCTGGCCGCCGAACTCCTGCGCAACGAAAAAAACCTGCGCGAGCAGCGTCATGTGCTCGATTCCATCGTGCGGCGGTTGTCGCCGCTCGGGCTCAAGTTGGAATACCCGGAAACGCCCGCGCTGCGCCGCCTCGCCAACGTGCAACATCTCCATACGCCGGTGCGCGCGGTGTTGCCCGACGGTGTGCGCCTGCTCGACGCGCTGGCGCGGCTGCATCCCACGCCTGCGGTCGGAGGCACGCCACGTGTTGCCGCGGTGCCGGCCATCCGTGCACTCGAAGGGTTTTCGCGAGGGTTGTATGCAGGTGCGCTGGGCTGGATAAACGCGCGCGACGGCGGCGAGTTTTTTGTGGGTATCCGCTCTGCGCTGGTCGAGGGCGCGCACGCCCGCGTCTATGCGGGGGCAGGCATCGTGGCGGGTTCCGAACCGGAAAAAGAATTTGCCGAAACCGAGCTGAAATTTCGAGCCATGCAAGACGCGTTGCTCGGATGACGTCGTTCACGTTTCCTTTAATAAAACCTATGGCGACGCCAACCGATCAGAATTTTTTGGACTACAAAAAGGCCGAGAAGAAGGCTCTGGAGATCGTCGCGGCCATGAAAGCCACTTCACCCAAGAAGGTGGACATCGAGCTGGCGCTGCTCGTGGCGATTTTCGAACTCCACAAGGGTTCGCTGCCCGCCGATACGATCGGGGCAATCGTGCAGGGACATCTGAAGCAGATCATCCCGCACTACGCTCCGAAAACGCCGGACGGAAAATAAGCGCCACCTTCCGATGAACCCGTCGCCCATGCGTGAGGTCCACTGTGCCGACGCGATTCCGTGGATGCAGGCGCGGGGCCGGATCGACGGCGCGTGCGCGGTCACATCGTTGCCTGATGTGTCCGAGGTGGGCATGAGCCTGCCGGTGTGGCGCGCGTGGTTTCTTGGCGCGGTGAGGCTGG
>JAHFTG010000165.1 GCA_023269455.1 Opitutaceae bacterium
CAGGACCTCATGCAACCGCTAGCCCGGATATTTTTTTGAAATCAATTTCCCGATATCGGCGCGCACCGCTTGGACGAATCTATCCGGTGAAAAAACATTCCGCCGACCAAGCGCCTTCGCGTGCAGTTTTGCCTGCAGCTCAGGCGAACGCACCACCGAGAGGATTTTGTCCACCGCATCCGTCTCATTTTGATACAACAGCGTCGGTTCATTCAATATTTCCGCCGGACCACCGATCAGGGGGGCGAACACGACACAACCCGAAGCTTGTAGTTCCGCCACGGCGATACCGAAAGGCTCACCCTCCATGCCGTGCAACCCGTAACGGCTCCGCGCAACCAGGGAGGCTATTTGATCACGCGACAATCCGACATGCCACTCGACCCAATTGCAGCCGCCCAACTCCCGTTCTATGTCACGACGCTCCGACCGTGAACAAGCCCAGGCGCCAACAAACGCGAGCGTCATCGGAACGCCCCGCGCCCTGAGTACGCCGATGATACGTGCAACCCGCACCAATCCCTTGCCCGCCAGCAATCGCCCCAGACAGACAACTCTGAACTCCGCCCGCTCCGCCCAAGGCAGGCCTTCCCCCAACGCCGGAACCGGAGGATAAAGCACGTTCACCGGTTGATCGTGGACACGCCGCCACGCCGTCGCCGTGAAGTGCGAATTCACCCAGGTCATCTGCATCTCGGGCCCGGCCAAACCGCAGGACTCCCACCACCTGAGAAACCAGACATAAAATCGGCTCACCCTGCCGGCCGGGAAATGAACGTAGTGCGCCCCCGGCATCGGTAGGCGACTCTCGTTGAAGGTGCTTATCCATGCCCGCACAGACTCGCGGCCCGCAAACCGCATCAGCGTTTTTTCCTGGAAAAAATGCTTCAACCGATACCCGGCGCCGGGCCAAAGTTTCAGGCTCAGGCGCATCCAAATCGGCCAGACAACCAGCCGCGGAGCCTGGTTTGCCAACGTCGTCCCGAAGAGCCGGTCGGCTTCGGAGAAATCCACGGGCGCATGGCAAACGAGCACGACGTCGTAATCATCCGCCAGTGCCTGCACCATCCAGGCGGTCACCATGCCCCCGCCGCCCACCCGCCCGAACAAAGGATCGGCCACCACCACGACAGGCTTCATCGCAACGCCCTCCTCGCCACCGCTACATCCACCGCCGCCATCAGTTTCTCCGAGAAAGATTCATGGCTGAAACATGCCTTCGCCCTCCGTTCCCCCGCAGCACCCCAAACGCGCGCCTTTCCCGGTGCCTGAAACCACTCCGCCATCACCCGCGCGAACGCCTCCGCTTCCGCCGGACGCAGCGCACCGGTCGCACCATCCACGATGGTCTCGCACGGTCCGCCTCGATTGACGGCCAGCACCGGCAACCCCCGCATCATCGCTTCCACCGGCACGATGCCGAAGTGCTCGCCATCCATCGGATGCACCACCGCAAACGCACGCGACCACAGGTGCTCCAGCGCCTCTCCGTTTACATTGAGATGAAACTCCACCTGCGCCGCCACGCCCGCGCACTCCGCCTGCCTGCGCAGCGCGGCGAGCACCATGCGCACCTCGCCCAATTGGTCGTCGTATCCTCCCGCCATGACCAGTCGGCACCGTGCGAACTCCTCCGCCGTCAGATGCGTGCGTAACGCCGCAAAGGACTCCACCGCCAGCGCGAGCCCCTTGCGCGGGTCGAAACGACTCACAGTCAAAAACACCCGCTCGCCACTGGCCTGATCGCACCTGGCGGGCAACGAAGGAAGCCCGACTCCCGGATAGACGACGGGAAGGCCATGATTTGCCAGTGACGGAAACGCCGCCCTTATCGCCGCCGCCGTGAAGCGGGAGTTCGCGACCAGGCAATCCGCCGCCGCCAGCCCTCGACGCTCCAAGCTGTCCAAGGGAACCCGATACAGCCGGTAAAGCCAGCCGCCCGCCGACGCCATGAGCTTATCCGGGTAATGACAATAAACCAGCACCGTCGCCGCCGGCCAAAGACGACGCGCCAACGGGACGACATGCGGCAGCACGTCGCAGACAACCAGCTGCGGATTCTGGCCCTCGCGTTTCATCGCCTTTAGCAGCGCCCGTTGCCGGAAAATCATCCGCCATACCCGGCAACGATCCCAAAGCCCCGCGGCCCTCTTCGTCTCCGCGCGCACCTCTATGGGCACGCGCCCGTCAAGCGTTTCCGGGAAAGCCGCCTCCGCGCGCACATGCCGGCTGGTCCAGATCGTCGTTTTCCATCCGGCGGCCTGCAATGCCAGGGCCGCATCAATCGCCCACCGGTCCCCGCCGCTCAGCCCGAGCCAAGGCCTCGGAAGCACCGCTTGTCGCAATTCGTTCATCGGCCCCCGCCTTTCGATTCCAGCAACGCGCACCAAGGGCCCAGTATCCGGTTCCAGCGATTCTCCCACGTCTCGCAATCAACGATAACACCGCTGCGGCCACGGCCATGCGCGGCCAGTTCATGAACAAGCGTGCCGAGTTCCTCCCGGCTTTTGAAAAATCTGCACCTATCTGAATCGGGCGGAAGCTCCTGCAGGACCGCACCGTAATCGAGCACGATCGCAGGCAAACCCGCTCCGCGCATATCGGCCAGTTTCATGGGCAGATCCAAACCCGATGAGGAGCGATGCAGGCACAACCCGGCATCCGCTGCAGCAAGTATCACGGGATACTGCTCCGGAGGAAGCCAAGCCACGCGCACACTCACCGGCCCTGACGGCAACGAGCCCATTTCCCGCTCGAACGCATCGCGCCCGGGCCCTCGGCCGGTGGCAATCACCACCACTGGTCGAATACCAACACCCCATTCGCCGGCGTGCGCCGACCAGAAGCGGGCTGTTTGCAGGATGAGTTCGTGCTCCTCGTCCACACCCCAACTTGACGGCATGACCACCCAGGCTGCCTCTGCGGGCGGCGGCGGCTGGTCGGGAATCACGCGCCGCCACCACTCCAGCCGGTTTTCAGGTGCCGATGCCGCCGAACAAAATACAGCGGACGGAGCGTCGGCGATGACCGTTGCCGACGAATCAACCCGCGCGGCCAATGCCGACGATACCGCCCACACTCGCGTGGCCCGAACAGCGGCCAGATAGTCACACAACCCGTAAAGCTTCGAACGCAGCACCGCCGTGGGCCGCTTCAGCGCGTAAAGCGAAGCACCGAGGTTGTGCCAGTCGAGCACGATCTCCCTTCGGCCCCGCCGCCACGGCAGCGCCCAAAGCACGGGAAAACCCGGCGGGGTCTGCACAATGGCCAGTATCCAGCGGCTATCGGCCCTCAGGCCGCGCGCCAGTCGCAGCCATAGGCGCAATTTCCCCGCAGCATACGGTTTTAGATCCCAGACATGGAGGGATTGGTTTAACTCCAGATCAGGCGGCAACGCGTTCTCCACGTAGCCGACAAGCGTGACCTGCCAACCTCGCGAGAGCAAAGCACGGGCATGATTGAGCATGCGCGGGCTGCGCCCAAGATCACCCAAAACGATAACGACCGCATGCGGAACGACGGAAACGCAAGGCGAAGGATGCGGCATGTCACTCGCGCCTAAAATAGAATTGTGCTCATACCACAAGCTTCTAGGAAAGGCCGCAGTGCGCCCCTCGCTCATTATTGCCGGCGGCTATTCGGCCGGTCACATTACCCCGGGGATTGCTCTGTCGGAGGCATTTTCACCCCAGGTTAACTGCATTTTCATGGGCGCACGCGATGGCATGGAGGCCTCGCTAGTCGTCCAAGCCGGGCTGCCTTTTATCGGCGTGCACGCACTGCCGTGGGCTGGTCGTCGGGCTTCCGCGCGCGCGGCTTCACTGGCCACCCTGCTGCCTGCCATCCTTTGCGCCCGTCGCGAAATTAAAAAATCCGGAGCCACCGCCTTGATCAGTCTCGGCAGCTTCGCTGCGCTCGCCCCCTCTCTCGCCGCGGTTTCCCTAGGCCTGCCGGTCATTCTTTACGAATCCAACACCACCCTCGGACTCGCTCATCGGGTGCTTCTGCCCTTCGCCAAAACCCTGCTTACCAGCCGCCTGTTTCACCAAGCGCTTCCTCGCCGCCCCGCCCCCGTTACCGTAGGAGTGCCCCTGCGCAATGATATCCTCGCTCTCGCGCATCGCTCCGTCGAGTTTCCGCCGGGAGCAGTGCGAGTGCTCGTGCTGGGAGGCTCTCTGGGCAACCCCTTTTTCAACCGTCGTATGCCCGATGTGATGCGACGGCTCGCTTTGATTCACCCAGGGGTGTCCGTCATTCATCAATGCGGGATCGCGATCGACCCGACACCCATCATCCGCGCCTATGCTGACGTCGGCGTTTCGGCCTCGGTCGAGACCTACCGGAATCCGATCTCCACCGCTTTCGAGTCAATCCACCTGGTCGTCACCACTGCCGGGGCCATTACTCTGCACGAAATCGCCGCCGCCGGTATTCCCGCTTTGATCATGCCACTCGAAGGCGCGGCGGCCCGCCACCAGCATGACAATGCCTTCACCTTCACCGCACTTACCGGCTGCCCACACATCAGTGAGGACACTTGGGACGACGAGCAGGTGTCCGGCACGCTCGCCGGCCTGCTCGCCGACCCTGCTGCCTGGCAGGCTTGCAGCCATCGCTTGCGCCGTTTTTTCAGTCCGGACTCCGCGTCCCGCACTCTTCAAATCCTAAGGCCCTTCCTGTTATCCCCATGCTCCAGCGAGACACCATCGCCAGCCCCAAGTCAGTGATCCATCGTATCACTCTTCCGCTGGCGTTGGCCACGCTCATGGTCGCCGCCTTCTGGCTGCGGGTCGCGCCGGGCTGGGAATTCTACGCGCCTTCATCCGGTCACGGCGTCGTGCTGCCGGAAACCGACCCCTACTTTCATTTCCGGCAGGCGTCTTACACCATGGAGCATTACCCGAGTCTGATGCGTGTGGATTCGGGGAGCCACTATCCAGCAGTGGAAAGAAACGACGCCGTCGGGCTTTACGATCTGTTGTTGGCCAGTCTCGGTCGTCTCGTCGCTTGGGCCACCGGTCTTGGAAATGCGCGGGCGCTTCAATGGGTCTGCCTCCTATTGCCTCCTTTATTCGGCGCGATCCTTCCGGTTTTTGTGTTTGATCTGGTGCGGCGCCGAGCCACCGATTCCGTTGCGGTCACGATGGCCCTGTGGTCCGTTCTGCTACCGGGCGACGGTTTGTTCCGCACTTCGTTGGGATTCTGCGACAATCACATGGTGGAGATGCTCCTGAGCCTGCTTTGTATCCGCGGGCTAATCCGGCTCACCGGCTCTCCAACGGCCATTCGCCTTCCTTGGTGGAGGCCGGCTTGGGGGGCGGCGCTGCCGCTCGCGGTCTTCCTTTTCACCTGGCTCGGAGCGCCCCTGTATCTGCCGATCATGGTGCTGACATTCGGCGGCCAGTTGATGGCCGATGTGCTGTCGGGCCGGCCCGCCCGCGACACCGCGCACGCGGCCCTGCGCTACTGGTTGGCCTTTTTTGTTTTGG
>JAHFTG010000166.1 GCA_023269455.1 Opitutaceae bacterium
TATTTTGAAGTCTGGAACGAGCCTAATCTCGACGGCTTCTGGATGGGCAACCCCGAGAAGAAACCTTGGCCCGAGTGGGCGCCCGGTGCTCGTGCCGAATATTTCAAACTCTACGCGAGCTCGGCGCGCGCCGTGAAATCTATCGACCCGGCTTATCGGGTCGGCGGGCCCGCCACCGCCGGCTGCGGCTGGGTGCCGGAGTTTCTTCAGTTCTGCGAAACCAGCCACGTCCCCGTGGATTTCGTCTCCACGCATACCTATGGAGTGGATGTTGGATATCTGGACGAAACCGGCACCGCCGGCACTGCTCTTTCCCTCAAGCCGAATTCCATCTTTGGCGAGGTCCGGGAGATGCGCCAAGCGATTGCCCACTCTCAAAACCCCAAGCTGGAACTCCACTTCACCGAATGGAGCAGCTCCTACACGCCGTCCGATCCGTTTCACGACAGTTATCACAGCGCGGCCTACATCTTGGACAAACTCAAGAACTGCGGCGACGCCGCGCAATCGATGTCCTATTGGACGTTCACCGATATCTTTGAGGAGGGCGGTCCGCGCTGGGAGGCCTTTCACGGCGGTTTCGGACTGATGAACTATCAGGATATTAAAAAGTCCGCGTATCGTGCCTATCAGTTTCTGAACCGGCTCGGCGCGACGGAACTCAAGAGCAACGATTCCGCGTCGTGGATATGCACCGACTCTTCCGGCGGCGTGCAGGCCCTGATCTGGGATTTCACCAATACGTTTCCGGGCAAGGACACGATCAACCAGGTCTTCTACCGGCGTGATTTGCCCGCGAAGCCCAAAGGCGAAATCGCTCTCAACCTGTCGCACTTACCCGCCGGCAAATACGCCATGGAAACCTACAAGGTCGGCTACCGCGTCAACGATCCTTACGCGACTTACCGGGATCTCGGCGCGCCCGCGCAACTCACCAAGGATCAGGTCTCCAAAATCAAATCTGAAAACAACGGTGCTCCCGTGGATGTCAGCACCGTGGAGATCGGTCCCGACGGGAAATTCGAGCAGTCGTTCGATCTCCGGGAAAACGACGCCGTGTTGATTACCTTCAAACCACAACGTTAAAAATGACGGTGCGAATTTTCCTATCCCTGCTAACCGGAGTGTCGGCCGCGTTCTTGTTTTTCGCGCCCATTTCCATCCATGCGGTCGAGGCCCCAACGGTTAACACCAATCAGCCGATAAAGCCGCTGGATGCGTGGACTGCGGTCGGTCTGATGACTCCCGGCATCAACATCGGAAACACCTTCGACTGCACTTCGGGGTGGGAAACTGGCTGGGGCCAGCCGCCTGTCACGAAGGAGTTCATCCAGAGCCTTGCGCGCTTGGGCTTCAAGTCGGTGCGCCTGCCCGTGGCGTGGGACACTTATGCCGACAAGGGTCGCATCACGGAAAAGCAGTTTAAGCGAATCGACGAAGTCGTTAACTGGATTTTGGAAACCGGTATGTTTTGCGTCGTCAACATTCACTGGGACGGCGGCTGGATCGATTCGGATAATAAAGAAAAGTTCCCGGACACCTTCCACACCTTCAGCAAGGAGGCCGAAAAAAAGTTCCGCTCCTACTGGGACCAGATTGCCCGCCATTACGCAGGCAAGAACGAGAAACTCCTCTTCGAGGGCCTCAACGAGCAAACCGAATTTGAAAACGAGGGCTCGATGGAGAAGGCCTACGCCACGCTGACCCGCGTGAACCAACTCTTCATCGACACGGTGCGAAAGACCGGTGGCAACAACGCCCGCCGCCTCCTGATCGTCACCGGATATGCCACGGACTTCGGAAAAACCAGCCAGAAGGAATACAAACTGCCAATCGATTCCATCCCCGGGAGGCTTTTTGTTTCCGTCCACTACTACACGCCCTGGGCGTTCGTCGGTCTGAGCGAGGATCAAAGCTGGGGGAAGATGCAGTCCACTTGGGGCAGCGAAGAGGACATGAAACAGTTGAACGACCTCTTCGACGGGATGGAGGCGCTCAGCAAGCGCACCAAGACCCCGGTCTACCTAGGAGAGTTCTCGATGTGTTCCAAAAAAGAGAGGGCTTTGAGTCTCCTGTGGACCACCTCCGTGTTCCATGCCGCGCTGAAACGGAAAATGGTCCCCGTGTTATGGGATATTGGCGGCATGGTCTCTCGCCAATCACCCTATGCGCCGAGTGATGACTTGTCCGAGATCAAGGTCAGACTCCGGAACATGAATACTCCCCAGCCCGGCCGGTAACCGTTGTCTGGCGTGAAGAACTCCTGACGGTTCGCGCCTGACGCTTCGACCGCGCGGTTTCCGATCCAAGATTCCCGACGATTTTAAAATGAACTTTTCCCGTATCGCGATGCTTGGGTTGTTCGCCATCTTCGCCGCAGCGTTTAACAGCGGTATGGCGCAGACGGCTCCCGAAAACCGCGACCGTTCCTTCGACTCCGGCTGGCGTTTCCTGCGTGCGGACGCGCCCGGCGCGGAAGCCCCGGGTTTTGACGACTCGACCTGGCGGGCGCTCGATCTCCCGCACGACTGGAGTATCGAGGATTTGCCGCAGCAGGAGAAGTCGCCGGTTCCCGGGTTGCCCGTCACGGCGATCCAGGCGATCCGCGTCGGTCCCTTTGATACCGCCCTGAGCCAAGGCGGCGGCTACACCGGACACGTGGTCGGCGGCACCGGTTGGTATCGAAAGCACTTCACGTTGACGCCGGTGGAGCAGGGCAAGCGCGTGGTCGTGCGTTTCGACGGTGTATATATGAACGCCGAGTTCTGGATCAACGGCCACCCGCTCGGCAATTGGCCCTACGGCTACAGCAGTTTTGAATTCGATCTGACTTCCTATCTGAAACCCGCAGGGCTTGAAAATGTGATCGCAGTGCGCGTGCGTAACGAAGGCAAAAACAGCCGCTGGTATTCTGGTTCGGGCATTTATCGTCACACGTGGCTGACCGTCACCGACGCGGTTCACCTGCCGACTTGGGGTGTGTTTGTGACCACGCCGGAGGTTTCAAAAGAAAAAGCCGTGGTGAAAATCTCCAGTGAAGTTCGAAACGGCACCGACGCCGTGGCCGATGTGGTGGTTCATGCGCGTGTGCTGAATCCGCAGGGCGAACCGGTCCAGGCGACCCCGGTAAAACTGCGCCTGGCCGGCAATGAAACCCGCACCGTGGAGCACGTGATCGAAGTGCGTTCTCCGAAACTATGGTCGTTGGAATCGCCGGAACTGTATGTGGCGGAAATCGGAATCGTGGCCGCCGGCAAAACCATCGAGCGGACTTCGACGCGTTTCGGCATCCGCAAGATCGAGGTGGATGCCGTGAATGGCTTTCGGCTCAACGGCCAGATGATCAAGCTCAAGGGCGGTTGCATGCACCACGACAACGGTCCGCTGGGCGCGGTGGCGATTGATCGCGCGGAGGAGCGCCGTGTGGAGTTGATGAAGGCGAATGGGTTCAACGCCATCCGCACCGCGCACAATCCGCCGTCGCCCGCGTTTCTCGATGCGTGCGATCGCCTGGGCGTGCTCGTGGTGGACGAGTCCTTCGACTGCTGGCAGGTCGGCAAAAACGGGCAGGACTACAGCGTCTATTTCAAGGAGTGGGCCGGGCGCGACATCGCCTCGATGGTGCGGCGCGACCGCAACCACCCCTCGGTCGTGATCTGGTCCATCGGCAACGAGATTCCCGAGCAGTTTCGCTCCGAGGAGACCGCGAAGATGCTGCGCGAGGCAGTGCTTTCGCATGATAATACCCGTGCGATCACCCAGGCGATCTGCTCGGACTGGGGTGAGGTGATCAAGAATTGGGATCAGCGTTCCGACATCGCTTTCCGTCACCTCGATGTCGGCGGATACAATTACCTTCCGGAAAAATATGAATCTGATCACGCCCGGAATCCGCAGCGCGTGATGATGGGAACGGAATCCTATCCCAGGGCGTTTTTCGATTACTGGGAGTTGGTCGAAAAGCATCCCTACGTGATCGGCGACTTCGTCTGGACCTCGATGGATTACTTCGGCGAATCCGGCATCGGCCACGCCGCGCCAAGCAACGAGAAGGACGACTTTCTGATGCCGTGGCCGTGGCACAACGCCTGGTGCGGCGACATCGACGTATGTGGTTTCAAAAAACCGCAGTCCTACTACCGCGATGTCGTCTGGCGTCGCAGCCAGATTGAGATGATGGTTCACACGCCCATGCCGGACGGTGTTTGGGAGCGCGTCAGCGGTTGGGGCTGGCCGGATGAGACCCGCAGTTGGAACTGGCCGGGCCAGGAAGGGAAATCGTTGCAGGTCGCCGTCTATTCGCGGTGCGACCGCGTGCGCCTTGAGCTGAATGGCAAGGCCATCGGCGAGAAACCGGTCTCCGCCGCGACCAAACTCACCGTGAAATTCGACGTGCCGTATCAACCCGGCGAGTTGCGCGCCATCGGACTGATCAACGGAAAGCCGGTCGCCAACACCGTGCTGAAAACGACCGGCCCGGCGAAGCAACTTCGACTGACCGCCGACCGTTCCGACCTTCGCGCTGATCGCAACGACCTTTCCTACGTCACGGTCGAGATCGTTGATGCGTGGGGCGCGGTTGTTCCGAACGCTGCGGTGCCGGTTCGTTTCACCGTGGCGGGTGCGGGTGAACTGGCCGCCACGGGCAGCGCCGCGCCGAACGATGCATGCAGTTTCCAAGCACCGCTGCGCACGACCTATCAAGGCCGTTGCATCGCCATTCTCCGGCCCCAAGGTGCCGTCGGCAAAATCACCCTCAAAGCCGAAGCCGCCGGCCTAAAAACGGCCATGATTGTGATCCGAACCCAATGAAACGGCACATGCTCGCCGACGGCTCGGCAACAAGGCCGGTAATTCTCGCGCATACCTGAATCGCATGCATCTGAGCCATCACGGACTGGCTACTCTTAACGAGTCCATCAGCCCTCAATGATAAGGCTGTTTATGGAGCATAGCCTTGGTTTTACACTGGCGGAGCCTTCCCGCTGGGCGCGCGAGTGTTTGCTGATGGATTTCGATTGGCGGTTCGCCTTTGGTCACGCCACGGATGTCTCGAAGGATTTTAACCACGCCACCGGCCAGTTTTACCGTCATGTCTGGCTCGTGAAGACCGCGCCGTTGCACGTCGCGCGGCACGGGACGTATGTCACTTCCGAGATCACGGGCGCGGATGCGGAGGTGAAGGCGCGCGTTTCGGTGGTCAACGAATCCCTAGTTCCCGCGACCTTCGACATCGAGCAGGTCACCTTCGACGAATTGGGGCAGCGCGTGGCCACGGCGCGGACTACACAACTGCGCATTCCGGCGAGAGGGCAAGGGGAGTTTGGCCAGACATTCTCGGTCCCAAACGCTCGACTCTGGTCCATCGAGACGCCGCACCTGCACACGCTCGTTCGCGGCTACAAGGCGGGGAAACACACCCTCACCGCCCAAGTGGCGACGACCGGCCAACCCGCCGCCGTCCGGCTTGTGCCGAATCGC
>JAHFTG010000167.1 GCA_023269455.1 Opitutaceae bacterium
ACGCCTTGTTGCTGCCGCCGCTGCCGCCGAGGGTGAACTCAAAGGACCCTTGGCCGGGGCCGAATTCATTCGCCGCGCGATAGGACGAAGCCGGGGTTGTTTCGGTCGTGGTGGTGGTGGTGCTGGCGGGCGTGGTGGCCGTGGCAGACGTTTCCGTCGTGGTGGTCATGGTGTCGCTTTGAGCACGGGCCGTGAAGGCCCCGGCGAGGACGAGCGAAACACTCGCGAGTATCAGTTTCGTTTTGTTCATTTTTGTTTTGGGTTTGGGTTTGGTTTCCGACTGCCCTTGCAGGGAAATTTGTCCGGTTCTTGCCGGCCGGACCACCTGCGGCCGGCGAGGTTCCCATGAATCGCCAGCAAACGCGGCCGTGACCGGTTATTTTCCGCGGAATCCGCCCATCAGATAGACAATGACAGCGATCAGGAAAATGAGCCCGACGCCGCCACCGCCAATCGCCGGTCCTCCAAAATAAAAACCGCCGCCCCCGAACAGGAAAATAAGAGGATAACGATCAACACCATGAGGTTCATCACCGCAATCTAGCCGATCCTCCCGCCGGCAAGTATGGGGCCTTTACCTACATGCGTGGCCACCGACGCTCAAGCAACGGCCACTGTCGCCGCAGCGCTTCGTGAATTCGCTTGAGCGTTTAAAAAAGCCCCGGACCTGGATTCCCAAGGGCATCCGTGTGCTTCGCGGCCCTGGCGAAAGATCATGCCGCGAGGCAAATTTGAGATGAACAACGAGGCTGCTTTTCAGCCGAACCCGTCCCGATTACGACTGTCTCTGTCTTTCCCGGCCCCACTATGCTCATGACTCCCGGCCCCCGAAGTTTTAGACAGGATAAATACAAGATGCCGATCCGTGGATCTACATCCTATCATCCGGCTACTCACTCCCCACTACGCCCTACTCACTACTTTTAAACTCCCCTTCCCCATGAACAATACCATCCCAAAAAACACGATCTGTCTCTGGTTCAACAAGGACGCGGAAGAAGCCGCGCGCTTCTACGCGGCGACCTTTCCCGACAGCAAAATGACCGCCGTGCACAAGGCCCCGAGCGATTACCCCATGGGCAAGGCGGGCGACGTCCTCACCGTCGAGTTCACCGTGCTCGGCATCCCCTGCATCGGTCTGAACGGCGGGCCAATCTTCCCACACACCGAAGCCTTCTCCTTCCAAATCGCGACGGACACCCAGGAGGAAACCGACCGCTATTGGAACGCCCTCGTCGGGAACGGCGGCCAAGAAAGCCAATGCGGTTGGTGCAAGGACAAGTGGGGCCTCAACTGGCAAATCACGCCGCGCACGCTCACCGAGGCGATGGCCGCCGGTGGTGCAGAGGCCAAGCGCGTCTTCGAAGCGATGATGGAGATGGGCAAAATCGACATCGCCAAAATCGAAGCCGCCCGCCGCGGCTGAGACGTCCCGACACCCAGAAGGTTTAGACAGGATAAATACAAGGATGCCGATCCGTGGATCTCCATCCCCTTCCCCATCCTGTAATCCTGTCCAAATCGAACCCTGTCGTCCTAGGGTGTGTTTGCTAAATAAATCAGACCATCGCTGGCGCTTTACGAGGGAAGCGAGAGAGGGCGCTGGGGCGGTGTTGCCCTCGGCGGCATCAGCCGCCCCTCTGCAACCCAGCCGGAGCATTGCGAGAGGCCGCTACCAAAGAATCGCCCCGTTGGGCGATTCCATTAGTGGTAAAAACTCCGAGTCAGTCGCGGCGCGCCCAGCGGTCACGCCCTATCTTCAAACTCACTCGCTCAGGCGCCAGTCCACCAGCTCAAGCTGAAGCAGTTTGCGGTCGTTGAAGTGGTTCCACGCCAGCTCCACCGCGAAGTCGAGCGGCACGCCGGTCGGCGGGAGTCGGTTGGCCATCTTCCAGGCTACGCCGAACAGGCGGCGGCCCTTCGCATCGTCGAAGTGGAAACGGAAATGCGCCTGCTTAAACACATCCGGGCGCTGACGGAGCACGACACCACGAATTCCGAAAACGGGTTCGGGATTGCCCTGGCCGAAGGGCTGCAAGCTCTCCAGCTCATCCATGAGTTTCTCGTTGATGCGCTCCGGCGTGAGCCAGGCGGCAATCGTCAGATTGGCCTCGATGAGATCGCCGCCTATCGCGGCGCGCACCGCATCGGCGAAGCGCACGCGGAAGTCTTCGAGATGAGTTTTCACGAGTGACACGCCCACCGCCATCGGGTGGCCGCCC
Organism: Opitutaceae bacterium; assembly: GCA_023269455.1. Classification (GTDB taxonomy): domain Bacteria; phylum Verrucomicrobiota; class Verrucomicrobiia; order Opitutales; family Opitutaceae; genus Rariglobus. Next base: position 2,223 of record JAHFTG010000167.1, read on the forward strand.
CAGCTCGTGAGGTTTTCGCAGCAGGTGCCCAGCACTTCGACGAGGTTCACGCCGTTGACGCTACGGCCAGAGCCTTTGGCGAACTCACCCTCGTTGCCGAGCACGACGCAGGGGCGGTTGTATTTGCGGGTCACGCGGCCAGCCACGATGCCGACCACGCCGGGGTGCCAGTTTTCACCGAAGAGCACGATGCCGGGCCAGTCGGAGTATTTCTCCTCGATCATGCGTTCGGCCTCCTCGGTGATCTGGCGCTCGATCTCCTGGCGTTCGCGGTTGAAGACGTCGAGCTGGCGCGCGGTCTCGCGACAGAACTGGTCGTCGTCGCTGAGCAACAACTCGACGGAGAGCGCGGCGTCGGCGAGGCGTCCGCTGGCGTTGATGCGCGGTCCGAGGCGGAACGAAATATCCACGGGCATGATGGCGTGGTCGGTCTTCACGCCGGCGACGTCCATGAGCGCGCGCACGCCGGGGCGCTCGCAACCTTGGAGGATGCGCAGGCCGTAGCGGGCGAGGATGCGATTCTCGCCGGTGAGCGGCACGAGATCGGCCACCGTGCCCATCGCGGCGAGGTCGAGGTAGTCACGCAGCTTCATCGCGAGCGCGACGGGATGGTTGTCGGCGCGCATGAGCTTGAGCAGACCGTGCGCGAGTTTGAACACGAGGCCGACGGTGCAGAGATTACGCCACGCATCGTCGCCTTCGACGTTGTTGACGTGGGGGTTGATCAGGATGCCTTGGGCAAGCGGTTTTTCCTTCGAGCGGTGATGGTCGATCACCAGCACGTCGATCCCCTGCCCGACCAGATAGGCGACTTCGTCGAGGGAGTTGGTGCCGCAGTCGAGCGCGACAAACAGCTCGGGCTTGCCTTGCTCCAACGCGCGGTCGATGGCGCTGCGCGAGAGGCCGTAACCGTCTTCCACGCGGCGAGGAACGACGAAGCGCGGATGCAGGCCGAAGCGGCGCAGCACGCTCACGAGGAGCGCGGTGCTGCTCACGCCGTCCACATCGTAGTCGCCGAGGACGACGACCTGCTCGCCGTTCTCAATGGCTTCACGCAGACGCGCGGCGCCGGCTTCCACATTGGGAAGCAGGAACGGGTCGTTCAGCTCCGCCAGCACGGGCCGGAGGAACTTCGCGGCGGCCTCGCCTGCGCCGAGTCCGTTGCGCAGCAACAGCTCGGCGAGCACCGGACTGTCGCCCGTGTGCCGGCTCAGCGCCTCGACCTCGTCGGCCGGGAGCGGCTTGTAGGTCCAACGCATCAGCGATGAAGCTCGCGGATTATTGCGAGGCCTTGCTGCCGGCTTCCCACTCGTAGGCCGGTTTCAAGTCCTGATGCGCCTCGACGTGCTTACGGTCGCCCTTGTGCCACCAGTAGAACACCTGCGAAGAGATGAAGATCGCGGAGAAGGTGCTGGTGACGATGCCGACGAGGAACGTGAACGAGATGTCGCGCAGCACGCCGCCACCGAAGAGGAACAGCGAGAGGGCCGCCAGGAAGGTGGTCGTCGAAGTCATGATCGTGCGGGCGAAGACCTTGTTGATGGCCGCGTTCACGACGACGCGCAGCGAGCCGTTGGGGTTGAGCTTCAACTCCTCGCGGATACGGTCGAACACGACGACAGTTTCGTTGATCGAGTAACCCGCGATACAGAGGATGGCCGCGACCATCGGAGCGGAGAACTGGTGCCCGAAAATCACGAAGATGCCGATCGTCATGAGGATGTCGTGCAGCGACGAGAACATCGCGCCGACGCCGAAACCGAACTCAAAGCGGAAGGCGATGTAGATGAGGATAACCGCCATGGATGCGCCGATCGCGAGAAGGGCGTTCCACTCGATTTCCTTGCCGATGGCGGCGCCGATGTGGCTCTCGCCGATCGACACCAGCTTGGCTTCGGGATGGGCGGCTTGGAGCGCGGCGAAGAACGCCTTCGACTTACCTTCGGCCGTCTCCAGCTTGAGCACTTCCTTGCCACCGCCGAGGGCGCTGGCGTAGGTCGCGAGCACTTCGCCGGAACCGCTGGCCACCGCGACCTCGCGGATTTTGGCGGCGTCGATTTTCTGGGCGAACTCGGCCGTGACCACGTCGCCACCGGCGAAGTCGATGCCGTAGATCTTGTCGCCCTTGTAAACCACCACCACCACGCCCGCCAACACGAGCAACCAGGAGGCGATGAAGGCGGTTTTGCCGTATTTGATGAAGTCCACGTGGATCTCCTTCAGGATGCGGCGCATGGTGATCTTCTTGATCCACTCGGCTTCGATGAGCCACTCCAAGACGAGGTGAGCCGTGATGAGCACGGAGAACAGCGTGGAGATAACACCGATCGCGAGCGTGACGCCGAAGCCCTTGATGGGTCCGGTGCCGAGGCCGATCATGATGCCGCAGATGATGAGCTGCACGAAGTGGGCGTCGAGGATCGTGGTGAGCGCCTTCAGGTAGCCGCTCTCGTTGGAGGTGCGGAGCGATTTGCCCAGCGCGATCTCTTCGCGCATGCGCTCGAAGATCAGGATGTTCGCATCCACCGCCATGCCGATGGTCAGCACGATACCGGCGAGGCCGGGCAACGTGAGGGTGGCGCCGAGGCTGGCCATGGTGCCGATGATGATCAGCAAATTGATCGCGAGCGTGACGATGGCGACGACGCCGCCGGTCGAGTAGAACGTGATCATGAACGCCGCCACGAGCGCGGTGCCGATGACGGTGGCGCGCACGCCGCTGTCGATGGCGTCCTGCGCGAGCGAAGGACCGACCTCATACTGCTCCTTGATCTGCATGGGCAGGTCGAGCGGGTTGTTGAGGACGTTCGACAGATCGAAGGCTTCACGCTGGGTGAAGCTGCCGGAGATCTCGGCGGAGTTACCGTCGATTTCCTTCTGCACGCTGGGCGCGGAGTAGAGTTTGCCGTCGAGCACGATGGCGAGCAGGCCGACGCGACCGGAGGTCTGGTTGTTCTCGACGATCTTGCGGGTGATCTCGGCGAAGCGTTTGCCGCCGGCCGAAGTGAACTTGAGGATGATGCGGAACTTGCCGTATTCGTCCATCGAGGGGAATGCGTCGGAGATGATCTCGCCGGTCGCCTCAGGGATGCGCTTCACGAAGAGTTCGCTGGTCGTCTCCTGGCCGTTGCTGCCTTCGCGGTCGAGGGTGAGCACGCGGTAGCCGGGGGGCACATCGGCCGCCGCCGTGGTGCCGGGATTAAGCGTCGGATGGACGAGGCAGAACTCCAGG
>JAHFTG010000168.1 GCA_023269455.1 Opitutaceae bacterium
GGCACGTCGCACTGGCCGCGAGTTTCCATTTAAGGCGGAATCCAGCAAGTCAAAGCCGGGACAGATCGGGCGCACCGCACAAAAGCTGCTTTCCGCACGCCGCGTGCAGGCTAGGCTCCTCACCCATGACGCTCACTCACGCCCAACTCGCCGCGATGCTCGACTCGACCAACCTCCGGCTGGATGCCACCGAGGCCGACATCGAGCAGCTCTGCCGCGAAGCCGCGCTGCACCGCTGCGCCTGCGTGATGATTTACCCGGCCAGCGTGGCGCTCGCCGCCCGCATCCTCGCCGGCACCGGCATGCACATCGGCACCGTCATCGGTTTCCCCAGCGGACGTTTTTCCACCGAGGCCAAGGCCGCCGAAATCACCGCCGCCCATCGCGCAGGCGCGCATGAAGTCGATATCGTGATGAACTACCCTGCGCTCCTCGCGGGCCACTCCGCCGAAGTCGCCGCGGAAGTGTCCGCGCTCACCCACCTCGCTCACCGCCAGGGCCAGCTCATCAAAGTCATCGTCGAGACGTGTTTTCTCGACGACGCCCGTCGCCTTGAAGCCCTGCGCATCTGCGAAGACGCCGGAGCCGATTTCATAAAAACCTCCACCGGTTTCGGCACCGCCGGGGCCAAGGTCGAACACATCGCCGCGTGGTCCAAAGCCCGTCGCGGCGCGATCCGCCTCAAGGCCTCCGGCGGCATCAAGACCCTCGCCGATGCCCGCGCGCTCATCGACGCCGGCGCCACGCGTCTCGGCACCTCGAACGCCTCCACCCTCCTCGCCGAACTCAGCGGCGCCCCCGTGCAAAGCGGCGCAGGCGGCGGTTATTGAAGATGCGTCCGCTCCCCTTTTTTCTGGGCGTCACGGTGCTGGCCGTCGTGCCGTTTTTAGCGAGCTGCACGCCGACTCCCGCCTATCAAACCCACCAGATCGCCGGCCATCTGCCCGCAGGCATCCCGGAATCCAGCGGCATCGCCACTTCGCACCGCGATCCGCGCCTCTTCTGGACGCACAACGACAGCGGCGGCCAGCCCGTGCTCTACGGCATCGAGCCCAACGGCATCCGTCGCGGCGACCTCCGCCTCATCGGCGTGCACAACGTTGACTGGGAGGACATCGCCTCCTTCGAGCTCGATGGACGCGCGTGGATTCTTGTGGCGGACACCGGCGACAACAACGGCTCGCGCCACGACTGCGCGCTCTACGTCGTCGCCGAGCCCGACCCCGCGCAACTCGTCCCGTTTCAAGAACTCAACGTGCCCGTCGCCTGGAAGATTCCCGTGCATTTCCCCGACGGTCCGCACGACTGCGAGGCCGTCGCCGTCGATGCCAAGGCCGGACTCGTTTACCTGCTCACCAAACGCACCAAGCCGCCGGGGCTCTACACCCTGCCGTTGCGGCCGCCCGCCGATGCACCGGTTCCCGCCGCCAAGCCCGTCGCGCACCTGCATGATTTCCCCCAGCCCTCGGCCATGCAAAAACTCCTGCCGATTCCGACCGGCCACTACCGCGCCGAGCCGACCGCGATGGATTTCGCGTCCGACGGCTCCGCCGCCGTCGTGCTCACCTACGGCGATGTATGTCTTTTCCCGCGGAAGCCCGGCGAGACGTGGATCGAGGCGCTTTCGCGAAAACCCGAGGTGCTCCCACCCCACGGGCTCGCGCAAGCCGAGGGCGTGGGCTTCGCCCAAGACAGCCGCACGATCTACGTGACCTCCGAAGGCACCGGCACCGCGATCCTGCGCTACAAACCGGAAAAATAACGCAGCCCGTCTGTCACCCGTTACCTGACAACAGGGTTTCCGCGAAACCGGAGCGGACGGCCTACGCCGCGTCCTTGAACTGCAACGCGTGGAGCTTCGCGTAGAGCCCGTCTTTGGCCAGCAGCTCGGTGTGCGTGCCCATTTCCGCCAGGCGACCCTGCTCCATCACGAGGATGATGTCGGCGTTTTGAATCGTCGAGAGCCGGTGTGCGATGATGAAGCTCGTCCGGTTCTTCATGAGCCGCTCCATCGCCTGCTGGATGAGGCGCTCCGACTGCGTATCGAGCGCGCTGGTCGCCTCGTCGAAGATGAGGATGCGCGGGTCTTTCAAAATCGCGCGGGCGATGGCGATGCGCTGGCGCTGGCCTCCGGAGAGCTTCGCTCCGCGTTCGCCGACCACGGTGGCGTAGCCGTCGGGCAGTTTGATAATGAACTCATGGGCGTTGGCCGCGACCGCCGCATCGAGAATCTGTTCACGCGTGGCGTCGGGCCGGCCATATTTGATGTTGTCCTCCAGCGTGCCGGAGAAGAGCACGCTCTCCTGGAGCACGATGCCGATCTGCCAGCGCAGCGAGTCGGTCGTCACCGTGCGGATGTCAGTGCCGTCCACGAACACCGCGCCCGAGGCGACGTCGTAGAAACGCGCGAGCAGGTTGATGATCGTGCTCTTGCCGGAGCCGCTGGGACCGACGATCGCCACGATCTTGCCGGCCGGAATGGCGAAGCTGACGTTCGTGAGCGTGCGCGGGCGGCCTTTGCCCGGGGCTTCGAGATCGTAGTCGAAGCCCACGTCGCGAAACTCGACCTCGCCGCGCAAAGACGGGAGCGCAGGCGCGCCGGGCAGATCGGCCACCTCGGGCTTCGTGTCGAGCATCGTGAAGATGTTTTCGAGACTGGTGTTGGCGCGCTGGAAGATCGCACTCAAATCCACGAAACGCACGATGGGCGGAAAGATAAAGGTGATGTAGGCGTTGAAGGCCACCAGCGTGCCCACCTGCATGCGGCCCTCCATCACGAGCCAGCCGCCATAGGCGAGCACCACCAGCGCGCCGAGGGAACCGAGCAGATCGGCCACGACCGCGAGCTTGGTGTTGCGCATGACGATGCGCGAATAGTTGAAGTAGTCGGCGTTGATGCCGCTGGAGAAGGAGGAAATTTCATCCTGCTCCTTGGCGAAGGATTTGACCACGCGGACGGCGGCCACGCGCTCGTTGAGGAAGCCCATGACCTTGTCCCAGTTGTCGCGATGCACGCGGCTTTCCTGCTTCATGCGGCTGCGATGGTGCAGGTAGTTCAAGACGAACAGCGGCAGCACCGCCGTGACCGCCAGCGCCAGGCGCCACTCGATCCAGTAGAGGAAGCCGAGCACGCACAGCACCGTCACCGAATCGGCGATGATGTTGATCAGAAAACCATTGGTGAGGGTATAGACTTCGCCCGTGTCCTGCGTGATGCGGCCGATGGTCCGGCCGGTCTGGTGGGTGTCGGAGTAGCGCAGAGAGAGGCCTTGCAGGTGGGTGAAGAGCTTGATGCGCAGATCGCACACGAGGCGCATGGCCGCAAATTGCAGGATGCGGTTTCGCACCAGCGTAAGCCAGGCGCGCAGGACAAACAGCGCCGTGAACGCCACGAGCAGCTCCAGCATGAACCGCATGTCCTTCTGCGGAAGCGCACGATCGATGATGAGCTTAAGAATCCACGGGGCCGGCAGCATCAACAGTGTGGCGACGAGGATCAGGCCGATCCCGAGAAGGATGGGCCAGCACTGGGGTTTGGTCAGGGAGAGAAACCGCCGGAAAGGGGATGCGTTCATTAAAAAATACGAACCGGCAGACCGTTGCACGACGCCGGAGCGAGGCCAGCCGAAACTTGCAAATTTCCCGCCGCAGCCCACGTTAACCCCATGCACGCGAGCCGCTTGTTAATCCGGCTTATTTTAACCTGCGCCCTCCTGGGGCCGCTGGCGACGCGAGCGCAGGAGGTGCAGAAACACGGGCTCGTTTTCGAGGCGTGGATTCGTGATACGTTTTTCGAGGGCTACCAGCCGCCCAGCTACACCCAAAAATGGGACATTCCCGCCGCCGCCAACAAGCTCCACGGCGGCGTGCCGGTGAACCCCAAGGCCGCCAAATATCGCACGCCCGTCGATCTCGGAGACGCGCTCCGTCAATACGACATCGCCGAGCCCTTCATCCTCGTCATCGGCTACTGGCAGCAGGACGGAGACAAAAAACGCTTCGTCAATATCGTGGCCCCGCGCATGGAACCGGAGGCCTGGCGAAAACTGTGGGGGCCTGTCACCCGCGCCGATCTGGAACGGCTCGATGCCGTCATCAAAGACCGCACGCTATCGCCCGCCGAAGCGCGTCGGCAGGCGCAGGCCATCAAGGATGCGCCGCCCTTCACGCAGTCGGTCATCGTCGTGAATCCGAAGATCGATTCGAAAACCCAGCGCCGCCTGCAATGCAGCCTGCGCTTCGAGGATGTTTTCAAGTTTCTCGCTCCCGAGACCGATCCGGCGACGCAAACGGTTCCCTCGCTCTGGGGCGTGGCGTTTCCCGGCGAAGTGACTTCGGCCCCGCGCACGCTGGAAAAACCGGCGCCGTAAAACTCAGGCTTTTTCCGGGTGTTTGTCCGAAAACATCATGAGCGCGAACAGACCCGGCAGAGACGTCAGAATCAGAAAGCCCCAGGCCCAGTGATGACCCTTCGCCTTGGCGAAGGCGCAGGCACCGAGGACGAAGACCGGAATCGCCGAGAGCGACACGGGCAGCGCATAGGACGCGAGCGGCGTCTTGATGACGGTAAGGGCGAAGCCTACGATGCTCAGGATCAGCGCCGCGCCGATGCAGTTGAAGGCTTTCTGTTTTTGTTTGGGAAGCATGTTGAAAATAAAAAGGAGACGGGACGTCTGCTAACCACGCTAAGGCCAATAAAGCCGCCGTGCCGATAACGTTATTTCAAGGTGATTTTCCCCATGCAGGTGCGTGGCTCCACCGCATAACCCATTTTTTCGTAGAAGCCGGCCACGCCTTCGTTTCCATCGGCGATCTGAAGGTTGATCTTCACGCAGCCGCGTTCCCGCAACGCGGACTCCGCGCGCCCCAGCAGCGACCGCCCGATCCCTCGATTGCGAAAGGCCGGATCGATCGCCAGCGAGTAAATCCAGCCGCGATGCCCGTCGTAGCCCGCCATCACCGTGCCCACCAACCGCTCGGCGGATTCCGCCACAAAAAACAACCCGTCGGCCGCCTCCACTTTGTTGCGGATGGAAACCTCGGGCGCGTTGTGGGCGGCGGCGTAGTTCAGCACCGAGGTCCATAGACTCACGACCGCCGCGTGGTCCTTGCGGGAGTCAAAAAGCCGGATGCCTCCGCCGGCGCCCGCTGGATTCGCGCGGCCGGGCGAACGAAGTAAAAACCTCAACGCGTCCCAGACGCCCGCGTATTTCTTTTCCCGCCCGAGATAACGCTCCAGCACATAGAACAGGTAATAATAGAAGCGGCAGAATCCCCACACCGTGATCGCCAGCAGGAAAAGCGTGCGGAAATTTTGCGAAGGCGCGTAGAGCGCGCCCGCCCCCAGCAGCCCCAGGACCAGAAACAAAAATCCTTTCGCGTGAATGAGCGCAGGGCTCTTGAGATCGCGATTAAGGTTCATGCCGCTCTGGAAATGTCACGT
>JAHFTG010000169.1 GCA_023269455.1 Opitutaceae bacterium
CCCGCCGCATGCAGAGGCGCGACAAACTCCGCCAGCCGCCGCACGACTTCGGGAGCAGGTTGTCCCGCCTCGCCCGGCAATGCGGGAATCACCAGCTGTTCACAGGCGAAATGTTCCTCTCTCTTCGCCTCGATCAAGCACCCGGCAAACCCGTGCAACCGCAGCGCCTCACGACTGATCGACGACGAGCCATGTGCGATGAGCGTCGCGACATCAGCCGACGCCAGCATGAGCAGGCGCGGCAGTTCTTCGAGCAACCAGTGACTGTAACCACTTCCCAACGTCGTCGCGACCACCGCCACCACGCCCGCCAAAGGCACGGGCGGACGGATTCTTTGAAAGGTGAGCAGCCAATGATCGTCGAACGGCTTTCCGAAATCGGGCGACACATCGCGCGCGATCGAGCGTCCATCCGGCGAGAGCACGTTGCCCGATCCAAAGACGCGCCCGCCGGGCAAGCGCGCCAGAAATCCCGGCATCGTTTCAACCAAACTCCACGGCTTCAAAAACTCACGAAACTCATCCGTCGCATGCGTCGGCAGCGCATAAGAAAACTTCTCATCGCCAGCCGGCATCATCTCAGCCGAGCCCCTGAAGCGGCTCAGCATCTGCATAAGCGGTTCACACATCACCGGAGGAGGAAGGTAAAGAGCCGTGGACACTGTATCCGCAGGAGAGCCCGCCCACCGGCTCCATGCAAGACACGTCTCCCGTAAGGCCGTCATCTTGGAACACTTTCCCTTACAACTACACTCTCTGTAAGCGGCCTAAATGACGACCGCCCTTCTCCGTCAATGATGCCTTCCATTAAAACCATCCTCACTTCGGCCCGCGCACCCGAACTCGATGCGTCTGCGCCGGGCCTCCGCAGCGAGACGTGCGCATCAGCGCCTGCATGCGCATCCACCTTTGCCGATTGTTTCTGCGCGCAGCACGGCATCGGGCGAGAGCACTACGGGCAGGCGGTTTTTCGACACGTGCTCTATCGCCGCGCCCGCCCATTCACCCGGCTGCTCGTGCTGATGAACCCCGATTATTTCACGCCCGACCACGAGATCATCCGCAACGTCGCCCCTTACACCCACCTGCGCGACTTCGCGTCCGCCGTGGAAAATTTCCGCACGCACCCGCGCAATCGCGGCGCCTTGCGCTGGCGGTTTTCCATGAGGATCTCGACCACGCGTCTGCGCACGTTGATCAAGGAAACTTTTCTGCGCGCGGGTATCGGCATGACGCCCGAGCCCGCCGGCGGCGAAACGCGCCCGGCCATTTGACAAACCCCGCCGCTCCCGCGTTCACTTCGCGGGATGAAACTCCTCCCCACCGTTACCCTGCTGCTCACCGGGCTGTTCGCCACCACGGCCAAAGGCGGCTCGCTCTACGGCATCCCGGTGCAGGATATCGACGGTAAACCCGCCACGCTCGAAGCCTATCACGGCAAAGTTCTCCTCATCGTGAATGTCGCCTCCGCCTGCGGCTTCACCAAACAATACACCGGGCTCCAGTCCCTCTTCAAAAAATACGAGCCACAGGGTCTCGTCGTGCTCGGTTTCCCCTGCAACCAATTCGGCCACCAAGAGTCCGGCACCAACGAAGAGATCAAGACGTTCTGCTCCGCCAAGTTTCACGTGACCTTCCCGATGTTCGACAAGATCGAGGTCAACGGCGCGCAACAGCACCCGCTCTACGCCGCGCTCACCGGCCCCGGCTCGCCGTTTCCCGGCAAGATCACCTGGAATTTCAACAAATTCCTCATCGGCCGAGACGGGACAATCCTCCACCGCTTCGATTCCAGCGTGACGCCCGAAGCCCCTGAGTTGATCGCCGCCGTCGAAGCCGCGCTGGCCGCGAAGTGATCGACCGTTTACCGCAGCGTTCTTCCTTTCACCAACACCCATGAGCCGCGAGACGTGCTATCGTTGCTTCTGGCCGAAGGCACTCTGCTGGTGCCCGTCCATCGAACCGATGGAGACACGCACGCGCTTCGTGTTCCTGATGCACCCGAAGGAATTCAAACGCGAAAAAGCGAGCACCGGCCGGCTCACGCACCTGTGTTTGCGCACCAGCGAGATTCACATGGGCGTGGGCTTCGACGAGCACGAAGCCGTGCAGGCGTTGATCCACGATCCGCGCAACTACCCTGTGCTTCTCTACCCAGGAGAAACCGCGCGCAACCTCTCCAACGGCGATCTCCGCGCGGACGAACTCGGCGGACGCACCCTCGTCGTCTTCCTTCTCGACGCCACCTGGGCCTGCGCGCGCAAAATGCTTCGCCTCAGCCCGAGTCTGCAACGCCTGCCGCGCATCATGTTCACGCCCTCGGCGCCGAGCCGCTACGTGATCAAGCAACAGCCGCAGGACGGTTGCCTCTCCACGCTCGAAGCCACCCACGAACTGCTCGGCGCACTGGAACGCAGCGGCCTCGACCGATACCCGTTGCCCGAGCAACTGCTCGCGCTCTTCGCGCGCATGCAGGATTTCCAGATCAAGTGCGCCCGCGATCCGTCGCGCGCCGGCTACCGCCGCCAGCCCTACAGCGAGCCCGGCGAACGCACCGCCCTCCACGGTCGCAGCGGCACGCGCCGCAGTCGTTTCTTCCGCACGGGCGAACCGGATTCGGCTCAGCCCACCCCGAGCAACTCAATCTCGAACACGAGTGTCGAATCAGGCGGAATCGCCCCGGGATAACCCGCCGCCCCGTAAGCCAGTTCAGGCGGAAGCGTGAGCTTTATCCTGTCGCCGACTTTCATCGTGGCGACGCCCATGTCCCAGCCCGCGATGACCTGCTTCGCGCCAAGCACGAAGGCAAACGGCTCGTTGCGATCCACCGAGCTGTCGAATTTTTCACCATCGGTAAACCAGCCCGTGTAGTGGACGGTCACGAGCTGCCCCTTACGCGGAGACGCGCCGTTGCCGGAGACGATTTTTTCGATCTGGAGTTCGGGGGCAGCCATAAAATAAACGGGGTTCAGTCCACCTGCGCGATGATCGTCTCACCGCCGAAAGTCACCTTGTCCCCACCCATGACTTTTTTGCGCTTCTGCGTTTCGACGATGCCGTTGAGCAGCACCTGCCCCTCGCTGATGAGATGCTTCGCCTCGCCGCCGGTCGCGGCCAGGCCGCTGAATTTCAGCAACTGACACAGCTCGATAGGCTGGGCTTTGATGATCACGATACGGGCGGAAGGAGCACTCATTTGAAGAAACGTTCTACGCGCCACCCAACCGGAGTCGATGCGAGACTCGCCCGAGTCCGGCGCGGATTTATCGCCACCCAGTTGACCCATTCGTGAAAGCACGCCTCTTGATAAACCACCATGCAACTCGGCCTAGACAGCTTCATCTCCACGGCTTCTGACCCGGTCAGCGGCGCGCACCTCAGCCCGGTCGAGCGCATGCGTGATCTGCTCGAAGAAATCGAACGCGCCGATCAGGTCGGCCTCGATGTCTTCGGCATTGGCGAACACCACCGCAGCGAATTCCTCGATTCGGCGCCCGCCGTCATCCTCGCCGCGGCCGCCGCGCGCACCCGCACCATCCGCCTCACGAGCGCCGTCACTGTGCTAAGCGCGGCCGATCCTGTGCGCGTTTTCCAAGAATTCGCCACGCTCGACCTGATCTCCCAAGGCCGTGCGGAAATCGTCGCGGGTCGCGGCTCCTTCGTGGAATCGTATCCGCTCTTCGGGCTCGACCTCGAAGACTACGACTCACTCTTCGTAGAGAAACTCGGCCTCCTCCTCGAAATCCGCAAGAACACGCACGTCCGCTGGTCGGGCAAACACCGCGCGCCGCTCACCGGCCAGGGCGTTTATCCGCGCCCGATGCAGGAACTGCTGCCCGTCTGGATCGGAGTCGGGGGCACGCCCGCCTCCTTCGTCCGCGCAGGCACGCTCGGCCTTCCGCTCATGGTCGCGATCATCGGCGGCGAACCGCACCGCTTCCGTCCGCTTATCGATCTTTACCGCGAGGCGGGAAAACGCGCCGGTCATCCGCCCGAACAGCTCAAGGTCGGCATCCACGCCATCGGCTATGTGGCCGACACCGATGCGCAGGCGGCGGACGATTTCTTCCCTGGCTACGCGCGCACGTTTACCGAGATCGGTCGAGAACGCGGCTGGCCGCCCACGACGCGGGAGCAGTTCAACGCCTTGCGAGGCCCCACCGGCGCCCTGCTCGTGGGCGACGCGGAAACCGTTGCCGCAAAAATCCTCCGCATCAGCGAGTCCCTGGGAGGCATTGACCGTCTCACGTTTCAGATGAGCGTCGCCGCGCTGCCGCACGCCAAAGCCCTGCATGCCATCGAACTCGCCGGCACGCGCGTAGCTCCACTCGTCCGCAAAAAATCCGCGTGAGGCTGGCGAATTGCCTGAAAAATTAAAATCCGTCCCGAATGGGAACGCCTCGGGCACCGCTACCTGCCTGAACTCGAAACGCCTTTAAGCACCGACGCCAAACGCCAGGGGTGGTGAACTCGTAACCCCTCCACCTCATCGCGCCGGACCTTACGCCACGCTCTCCGTCCGAAACTCCGCCGCCACTTCACCAAACGCCGCCGCCAGCGCGCGCCAGTCCTCGGCGCTCGTCTCCCAGCCCGCACTCACCCGCACCACGCGCCGCGCCTCTTCACCATCATAGCCCAAAGCGGCGAGCACATGCGAAGGCCCGGCCTTCCCCGTCGCGCACGCCGAGCCCGTCGAAACCTGAAATCCACGCCTATCGAGCCGCGCCACCCACCGCGTGTTCTCCGCAAACGGCATCACCAAAGCCACCGTGTTCCAAAGCCGGTCCGCGCCCGCCGCGATCACGCGCACGCCAGGAACGGCCGCCAGCATGTCACGCTCAAATACCTGCCGCCACCCCAGCCGCTCCGTTTCAAGAAACACCTTTTTTTGCTCGGCCTCCGCGAGCGCCGCGCCCATCGCCGCGATCCCAGGAAAATCCTCCGTGCCCGCCCGATGCCCGCGCTCCTGCGCGCCGCCGAGCTGTCCGCGCAAACCCTCCGCCTGCGCACCGAGCTTGAGAAAACCCACACCCTTCGGACCGCCAAACTTGTGCGCCGCGCCGATTACGAAACCCGCCTCGCCCAAGCCACCCGCGGGCAGTTTCCCGAGCCACTGCGAAGCATCGCACAGATACGGCACGCCCGCCGCACGACAAACCTTCGCGATCTCCGCCCAAGGCTGGATAACGCCCGTCTCATTGTTCGCCGCCATCACGACTACCGCCGCGACTTTTGCCACGGTCGCCTTGATCGCTGGAATCATCACCACGCCATCGCCGGACACCTCCAGCCAGCGCACCCGTCCTCCAAAAAAACTCACCGCCGCGTCTCGCACGCACGGATGCTCCGTGGGATTCATCGCGATGATCGCATCCGCCGGCAGCGCACGCGCCCAATGCGCCAGCACGAGATTCGCCGCCTCCGTCG
>JAHFTG010000170.1 GCA_023269455.1 Opitutaceae bacterium
CGCCAGAGAGCGGCGAGATCGAGACGGAACCAAGAGCGAGCGTCGCGGAGGGTGCGTTCGTGAGTTGCTGACATCGGATCAGGCGGGGTGATGCATCGGGCCGTGGGCATGACAGCCTTCGGACGACAACCGTTCTACGAAGCATGCGCCATCCTGCCAGGCGCTGCCGATGACGAAGGTGATGGGGTTGGGCATAGGCGGTGAATGAGAGCTTTGCTGAGCAGAGATTTGCGGAGGTTTCGTCCTGATTAGTTCCGGTTGTCGCCAATCGGAAATCCAGCAGGCGACTAATTGCAGGTTTATTACCCCTGGGGAGTGGTGTGGCGTCAATAAGCGAACAAGTGGTTGATTGCGAACAGAGGGGACGAGTGGAAGTTCAAGGGGACGAGACTTAGAGCCGGAAAAAGGTGATGCCGTAGGCAGTGAGAGCGGTGACGCCCAGTTCGAGGCCGGCGAGCAAATAGAGGATTTTTAGGCGGAGGGGGGACTGATTATTTGCGGTCAAGAGGACCAGCCAGATCAGCAGCAGGACGAGCAATGGCGGCTCATAGTAACGTTGGAAGACTTGGCGGTTGGTGAGTCCGGTGGCCATGAACGACAGCACCGTGATCAACCATGGCACGGCACTCTGTGCTCCGACCACGCGCCAGAGGTGTTGGGTGAGCAAGCCAAGCATCGCGCCGCCCAGCGGAGCTGTGATCAAAAACACAAGCGAGGTTTGTCCGATTAAAGGAGCGTATTCGGCCACCGTCCATAAATAGCCGCCCCAGCGTCCGGCTTCGTATGAAGGCACCGTGTTTCCGGCGAGCGTCACCAACAGGCCGATCAGCCCTCCGGAAACCGTCCAGCGATTCAGTAAATTCTGGCGCCAATCTGCCGGGGCGACGGCGGCGTAATAGAACACGCCGAGGATCGCGCACAGTGCGAATTGATAGGCGCCGGCCGCAAATACCAATCCACCGCGATGGTGGGACGTCCAAGCCGGTGGAACGAGTCCGCCCCAGGCATGCACCAGCCAGCCTAGCACGGCTAGCGGCAGCAGGGCGGGCCACCAGTGGATGGGGCGGGTGGTGCGCAGCAGGCGTAGGAGCAGGGGTGCCTCCAGCCAAAGATTTATCTGGCGGCAAAAAACGGCCAGAGCCGCGATAACGCCCGCGCCGGGCAACGCGCCGGGAGTGCGCCCGAGAAGCGAAAGACAAAGTGAACCCGCGACGGCGAGCAACGCCGCGTTGTCGGTCACGATATAACTGGCCGATTTGACGAAAAAATTGCACGCGGCCAGCGGCATCAGTGCCGCCAGTCTCAACGCATCATCCGTGCCGCGCGGCCACGCGAACCAAAGCACAAGGAGGACGCTTAAACTCAGACCAAGATTGACCAGCCGCAGCGTGATTTTGTCCGGCCCGGTGAATAGGCTTATTCCTGCGAGCAGGTATTGGTAGCCGGGGGCGGTGGCCGAAAGGCTGTCGGCGTTCAGATCGAGCCGTGGCCAATGGCCGCGTATCTGTTGGATGGCGGGCAGATGGAAACTGGTCTCATCAAAGGTATATTTAGTTTCCTTTTTGTGCAGTAGCAGCGGGAGGCAGACAGCGGTGAAGAAAAGGAGCAACAGGGCGAGCCGGTGGCGGCGGAAGAAGGTCTCCATCGATTTATAGGTCTAAACGGGAAGAGGGCGGGGCTTGAGCGGGCGGCAGGGATTGCCCGCGCAAATCATGCGGGCGGGCTGATCCTTCACGACGACGGAGCGAGCGCCGATGACGGCGAGTTCGCCGATCATCACGCCGGGGCCGATGAATGCTTCGGCGGCGATCCAGACGTTGACGCCGATTTCGATGGGCGCGGTGGTGAGCGGCATGCTCCAGCGAGTGATGTCGTGCGAACCGGCGCAGAGATGGACGCGCTGGCTGACGTTGGCCCCATAACGCAGGATGACGGGCGCGAGATTATAAATGATCACCTCGCGACCGATCATCGAGCGCGGTGCAAGCGAGAGTTTCCACGGGAAGGTAACTTTCGCGGTTGGGAAGACCACCACTTGCGCGGGCTCGGGAATGTCGGCTCCGAAGAACCGCAGCAGCCGCGCACGAAAGCCGTGGCATGAACGCGGGCTCCAACGAAACAGCGTCGCCTGCACCAAGGCCCAGGCGGTGCGCAACACGAGGTCGCGGCGCGAAAACGGGGTGATGCAGTTTTGACCTAGGTAAGGGGCTTCGCCGGACATGGGGCAAGGGTTAGCGGCGCGTGTGCTCGTGGTCGAGCGGGGATGCTACTCTTTACGGTGGGATACTTGGGACGTCTGTGCATGGATGAATCAAAATGAAGGCGAGAGTTGTTCTCATCCGAGGGGTGGCGGTGCTGGCGGTCGCGGGCGTGGTCGCGCTCGCTTGGATGCCTTTTCCGCCGTTGCAGCATATATCGGAACCGTGGCTGCCGGGGTGGGCGAAGCGGGTCATTTCGTTTTTCGCGCAGGAGGATTTTCTGTGTAATGTCTTGGGCTTTTTTTTGCTCACGCTGGCCGTGCAACCGGTGTTTCCCGGCAAGGGGAGGGCGAGGCGGTGGCGTTGCGCGTGGTGGCTGGCGGCGCTCGTGGTGACGTTGGAGTGCGGGCAGCTTTTTCTGCCGCACCGCTTTTTCGATTTGAAGGATATCGCCTCGGGGTGGCTCGGGGTGGCGGCGGGCTCGTTGCCGTGGTTCATCGCGGACTGGCGCGCATCAAGGCCGGCGGCCGATGGCGCGTGAAGCGCGCTTTTACGGCAAATCGCCGAAAGTGGCGACGACCGTGTAACTCTGGCGGCCTTGTCCGCCGGTGAGGATGCGCGGGCCGCAGCGCAACCAGGCGTGGGCTTGGAGGCGGCCGGGATTTTGCGGGTCTTGGCGGACGCCGAGATAGAGCGTATTGGAAAGGTGGTGCCGGCGCAGGATCCACTTCGCGGCCATCGCTTGCGGGAGGCACACGAAGCCGAGCGGGAGGTGATGAGCGACGGACTCCACGGCCCAGGAAATTTTGAGCGCGATGGCGTGGCCCGCGTCATCGAGCTCGGACGGCGTTTCGACCATGTGTTTCCCGAGGCGGGGCGAGATCCAGCGGAAGGGCGTCACCCATACGAGCAACCGCGCCCAGGCGAGCCAGGTCAGCGCCTCCAGCAAGAGGCGGCGATCAGCGGGCGGGCGGCGTAGGAATTTGCGGAGACGTTGCATCGAACGGTTGAATGGCGAGTAGGATGAGTTGCGCGGCGGGGCTTCAAGGCCGAAAGCGCCGAGGATTTTTTGAGTTGGGGATTGATCGGTCGCGGCGAGGAGCTAATGCAATCGCCCTCACCCCTTATGAAAGACCGTCTCCGCCTGCCTTTTATCTTTGATCGGGAGCGTCTTCAGGCCGACCTGCGGCGGTTGCAGGAGGACTCCTGGATCGATCATTTCGTGAAGCAAAACTACTCGGGGAGCTGGAGCATCCTGCCGTTGCGCGGGGCGGCCAAGGCGACGCATCCGGTGATGATGATCTACTCGGACCCGACGTGCACGGAGTTTGCCGACACGCCGTTTTTGGAGCGCAGTCCGTATCTGCGCGAGGTGTTGGCGACGTTCCAGTGCGAGCTCGATGCGGTGCGGTTGATGAACCTCGCGGTAGGCTCGGATATCAAAGAGCACCGCGATCATGAGCTGTCGTTTGAGGAAGGGCATTTTCGCATCCATGTGCCGGTGGTGACGAATCCGCAGGTGGAATTTTATCTCAACGGCTCGCGCGTGATCATGAACGAGGGCGAGTGCTGGTATCTGCGGCTGAGCGATCCGCATCGGGTCGCAAATCGCGGCGAGGTTGACCGCGTGCATCTGGTGATCGACGGGCGCGTCAACGACTGGGTCAGGGATTTGCTCACAGGTGCGGAGGCGGCCGCCGTCAATGTCTGAGCAACTCCGCTTCGCCACGTTTGTGCTGTCCACGGGGCGCTGCGGCACGCAGTGGCTGGCGGAGGTGATCGTGGTCAGGTGGCGGGAATTTTTTGGAAGACGACGGCTTCGATGGGTTCGTCTGGCAGGCGACGGTTATCGGGGCCGAATCGCGGGAAAAACTCTTCAGTGACGGGCGCGTGAAGCAGCGTGCGGAAACCGCGGGCGCTGGTCGTGTCGGTGAAGCGGAACATCGCATGACGCAACACGAGTAATCCGCCGGGTTTAACGCAGGCGGCGAGTTCTGTCATGGTGCGGTTGAAATCCTCGAAGCGCAGGTGCGGGGTGCAGGTCGCGACGGCGCGGTCTTCCTTTAATTGCCAGCGCACGAACACGGCCATGCAAAAGACCGCGTCGTAGGTGGCCGGCGGTTCGGCGGCGAGAGAGGAGGCGTGCTCGAAGGACAGGGCGGGATCGGCACCGAGGGAGCGGTGACGGGCACGGCAGGTGGCGATGTTGGCGGGGTTGATGTCGATGCCTTTGATGTGGGCGGAGGGAAAATACTCGCGCAGTGAAAATACTTCTTCGCCCGTGGCACAGCCGAAGGAGAGGAGCCGGGGCGCGGGGCGGTCGGCGAGTTGATCGCGCACGAAGGCGAAGATCACGGGGTAGCGGTCGGCGGCGGTGATCGAGCGATGTTGGAAAAGGTTGTCCGTGCGTCGCCAGAGGAGGAGATGATCGCGGCGGAAAATCGGGTCTGCCAAAAAATGCCAGACGAAGCGCGCCGCACGGTAGAAGCGGAAGGACTGCAGGCTGGCTTTTATATTTTTGAACACGGCGTGGACGGTGGGACGGGCGCACGGGTCTGTCGCGAAAAAAGCGTGTGGCGTGCTGCGTGCGCGAGTATCGGCAGGCGGAGGTGTTTTTGCACGCGATGACCGAGGCCTTGCGCCGGGCGTCTGCACGGGTTCCCGGAGAGACGATGCTTCAAGGCTTGTCTGAGGCTGAGGGTGGACGATGCTTCCGCCGATGCCTCCCGCCGCTCGTCTGACGGATTTTCATGAATGCCCGATGGTCACGCCGGGCGTGCCGCCGGTGCCTCATGTGGGCGGCCCGGTCATCGGTCCGGGGGCGCCGACGGTGTTGATCGCAGGTCTGCCCGCTGCACGGGTGGGAGACATGCTGGTGTGCGTGGGGCCGCCAGATAGCATCGTGAAGGGTTCGACGACCGTGATGATCGGCGGGCGACCGGCCGCGCGGGTGGGAGATGCAACCGCCCATGGCGGCCAGATCGTTGTCGGAGCTTTTAACGTGATGATCGGCGGGTGAGCGTAGCTCAGTTAATCATCACGAGGGCGCCTTGAATCGTGGTTTGTCCGGAGGATTTGAGGGCGGCGGTGGCGTTGCCGGTGGCGGTGAATTCGGTGTCGGCGGCTAGGGCGATGCGGAGGCCGGAGACGGCGACGCTTTGGGTGCCTTTGATGTCCAGGCTGCCGTTTTGCGCTTCGAGAGTAATGTTGCGGGCGGCTTGGATGGC
>JAHFTG010000022.1 GCA_023269455.1 Opitutaceae bacterium
CCTGGCCTTCTTAGTTTTGGCGGGGGCGGGAATCGTGAAGGCGAATTCGCCGCACTTGGGGAAACGGAATTCCCAGAGGGGGCGCAGCCACTCGGTTTCGAAGGGGATGCCGTGGGCGCGGAGGTCGGCGCAGATGGCGGCGAGGTCTTCCCACACGAAGGACGGGAGGAAGAACTTGTCGTGGAGTTCGCCACCCCAGCGGATGAAGGGCGTCTTGAACGGGTCGAGGGCGAGGCGGGCGAAGATGGCGCGGACGAAGAGCGCGACGACGGACATGGCCTCGCGGTCGGGGTGGGTCTCGAAGGCGCGGAGTTCGACGAGGCCGAGCCGGCCGTTTCCGGCGAAGGGGTTCCAGAGTTTGTCCACGCTGATCTCGGCGCGGTGGGTGTTACCCGAGCGATCCATCAGGAGGTCGCGGAAGAGGAGGTCGAAGAGGGCGAAGTTTTGCGGGGAGCCGAATTGCTCGGCGCCGGCGCACGCGATTTCGAGTTCGTAGAGGGCTTCGAAGGTGGATTCGTCGATGCGCGGGGCTTGCGAACTGGGGCCCATGTATTGGCCGGAGAAGGCGTAGCTGAGCGCGGGGTGGTGCTGGAAATAGCGGATCGCGGAGGGGAGGAGCGCGGGGAAGGCGAAGAAGGGCGAGGCGAGGCCGAGGGGGCCGCCGAAGACGAGGTGGGCACCGCCGCCGGTGCCGGTGGTGCGGCCGTTGAACTGGAGTTTGCGGGCGGTCATGCCGATCTTGCCGGCGGCGGTGTAGAGGCGGTCGAGCTGGCGGTCGTAGTCGGCCCAGTCGTTGCAGATGGAGAGGTTGACCTCGACGACGCCGGGGTCGGAGGCGAAGCCGATGGTGGGGAGGCGCGGGTCGGTGGGCGGGGCGTAGCCGGCGAGGACGGCGTCGGTGAGTTTCAGCCCGGTGAAGACGCTCTCGATGGCGGCGATGAGCGCGAGGTAGGCTTCGACGGTGAGCGGCGGGATGAAGATGGTGACGGCGCCGTTGAGCACTTCGACGGTGAGGGCGCGGCGGAGGTTTTTTTCGCCGAGACTGGCGAGGGGGAGGCGGAGGCCGATGAGGCTGTCGCCGGGGAAGAGGACGGCGGAGTCCTGCTTGAGCGCGGCGCGCCAGTTGTCGCTGATCCAGGTTTCGCCGTTGTGGTCGAGGGGGAGGACGAAACCGGCTCCGGCGTCGGGGGAGGCGGCGTCGTGCGTGGGGAGGATTCCAGTGGTGGGGACGGAGAGTTTTTTGGCGAGAGCGGTGATGACGGCCTGCGCATTTTTGAGGGTGTGGCGGCCTTTTTTGAGGTCACCGCGGAGGCGTTTGATGTCGTTCCAGAGAGGGACGCCGTCGGCGCGCCATTGGATGAGCAAGGCCCAGCGAGGGAGGGGTTCGCCGGGGTAGTGTTTGCCGGAGGTTTCGAGGATGACGGCGCCGGGATAGGCGTCCTCGATGAGCTGGCGGGCGAAGCGGCGGGCGTAGTCGAGCTTGGTGGGACCGAGGGCGGCGGTGTTCCACTCGGGGCCGGTCGGGTCGTGGGGGATGAAGGTGGGCTCGCCGCCCATCGTCATGAGGACGCCGCTTTTGGCGAAGGTCGCCTCGACGGCGTCGCCACAGGCGCGGATGGTTGACCAGGCGGAGGGCGAGTAGGGGGCTGGCATGGGCGGGCGGTTCAAGCGATGGTTTCGACGAGGACGCTGTGGGCGAGTTGGGACGGGACGGGCTCGGGGTTGTAGTAGGAGCCTTGGATGGGGTTGACGCTTTCGGCAACAGCGGCGTGCGCGACGGGTATGAAGGCGTCGTCGCACCAGATGCCGTGGGTGGGGTCGATGCCTTTCCAGCCGCCGCCGGGGAGGTAAACCTCGGTCCAGGCGTGCATCGCGCCGGCAGACGGTGAATCGGCGGTGGGATCGTAGAGGTAGCCACTCACGAAGCGGGCGGCGAGGCCGAGGGTGCGGCAGAGCTCGATGAAGAGCACGGCGTAGTCGCGGCAGGAGCCACTGCCCAGTTGCAGAGTGGTGAGGGAAGGCTGAATGCCGCGTTCTTCGCGGCGCTTATAGGTGAGCGTGGAGTGAATCAGGGTGTTGAGCGCGACGAGGTAGGGGACGGTTTCCTTGGGGCGGTCCACGAAGTGTTCGTCGAGCCAGTTGAGGAGGCCGGTGCGGGTCTCGGGAAAGGGCGGGGCGAGGTAGGGCGTGAGGTTGAAGGCGTGGAGCTCTTCGTATTCGAAGGGGAAGTTGAAGGCGTGGGCCTTGAGAATGAAATCGAAGGGGTTGGTATCGAGGGTCTCGACCTCGAAGTCGGTGCGGATGGTGAGGGTGGGGGCGCGCTCCCAAAAATGGGCCCACGCGAGGCAGTTGTCGTAGTAGTCGCGCGTCCAGACGATCTTGGCCTCGGGCGTGATGTTGAAGGCGAAGTGGTTGACCCGCAGCAGGGCGTTTTCACGGGGGCGCAGGTAGAGCAGGTGCGGCGAGAAGGCCATCTCGCGGTCGTAGGCGTAGCTCGTGCGGTGGGAAACGTGGATCTTCATTCGAAAGGGAGGTTAGCAAGTGTCGGGCCGCGAGGAATGGTTCCGCCGCGAAGAAAAATACAGTTAACGCGCGCGTAAAGCCTGCGCGACTTCAAGCTTCGGCTTTTTTCAGGTTTGGCAATGGCGGGTGCGGCGCATTGCCTGAGCGGACGCATGCATTCGGGTGATGTTAATCTTTATCTCGTCGGCTTTATGGGCACGGGCAAGACCACGGTGGGTCGCGCCGTGGCCCATCGGCTGGGGTTCGCGCTGCTCGACAGCGACCACGAGATCGAGCGGCGCGCAGGGAAATCGATCCCGCAGATTTTCGCGACGCAGGGCGAGGCGGCGTTTCGCGTGATGGAACGGGCTTTCGTCGAGGGCGGGCATCCGGCGACGGGCACGGTGGTCGCGTGCGGCGGCGGCCTGGTGGTGCAGCCGGGCTCGCTGGAACTGTTGAAACAAAAAGGCGTGGTCATCTGCCTGCACGCGTCGCTGGAAACCATCCTGCGCCGCACGCAGGGCAACCGCCACCGTCCGCTGCTCGACGTGGAAAACCCCATGGAGCGCATCCGCTCGCTCTACGCGGCGCGCGAACCGATCTACAATCAGGCCGGCACGATCATCCTCACCGACGGGCGCACGCTGGCGGACATCGTCCTGCACGTGATGCGTGCGTATCGTCGGGAAGCGACGGACTTCGCGCGCGCCGCGAAACTTTCCGGGCGATGACGGTGGATCGCGAGGCGTTGAGGGCGCGGCTGCGCGCGGTGGGGTTTGACGAGGTGCGTTTCGCGCAGATCGACGCGGGTTTCGGGCCGGGCCTGCGCGCGTGGCTGGATGCCGGTTATCACGCCGACATGGACTGGATGGAGCGCACGGTCGAGAAACGCGCCGACCCCGCGCTGGTGCTGCCGGGGGCGCGCTCGGTGATCATGCTCGGGGTGAATTATCTGCCACCGACGGGTGCGGTCGAAAAAAACGGCAAGCCGACGTGGGCGCGGTATGCGCTCTATGCGGATTACCACGACACGATCAAGGAGGCGCTCGTGCAGGCCGGTCGCGTGCTGGAGGAACTCGGCGGCGTGACGCGCGCGGATTATCGTTATTACGTCGATACCGGGCCGGTGCTCGAGCGCGGCTGGGCGGCGAAGTCGGGCCTCGGCTTCATCGGGAAAAATTCGATGCTCATCTCGCGCACGCACGGCAACTGGCTGTTTCTCGCGGCGGTCTTGACGACGTTGGAATTCGAATCCGATGAACCGGTGCGCAAAGACGCAGGAGGGCGCGAGACGGAGCCGGGATTGTTGTGCGGCAAGTGCTCGCGCTGCATGGATGCGTGTCCCACGCAGGCGTTGCCCAAGCCGGGCGTGGTCGATGCGCGGAGGTGTATTTCTTACCAGACAATCGAAAATAAAGGCATCATCCCGCGCGAGCTGCGCGCAGGCATCGGCAATCATCTCTACGGCTGCGACGTGTGCTTGGAGGTGTGTCCGTGGAATCGTTTTGCGCAGGCCGGACGGCGCATGCTGCTGTCGGCGCGTTACGACTTGGCGGAGTTGACGCTGCGCGAAGTGCTGGAGCTCACGCCGGAGCGGTTCGCGGAGGTCTTCAGGAAGACGGCGATCAAGCGCGTGAAGCTGGCCGGGCTTTTGCGCAACGCCTGTGTCGTCGCGGGTAACACCGGGGCGCATGATTGCCTCGATGTGCTCGGGCGGCTCGCGGAGCACGTCTCGCCGGTGGTGCGCGCACACGCGGTGTGGGCGGTGTGCATGCTCGGAGCGGGCGACCAACTCGCGGCCGCACGCGCGGTGGAGACGGATGCTCTCGTTCTGGCCGAATACGAAGGCTGAAGAAACTCAGGCAAACAGCCGCGCCATCACCTCGGCGAACGACCCCGGCGGCCGCACCGGCTTGCCTGCGCGGTCGATGAAGGCGTGCATCGTGAACGCCGTGGCGAGCAGTTCGTCGTCACGGTGCAACTCATACTCCATGCGGATGCGCAGCGATGGTTTTTCGCGCAGGATCGTGGTGATGCGCACGGTGTCGTCGTAGCGCGCGGGCTTCAGGTAGCGCAAGCCGACCTCCAGCACCGGCAGGAAAAATCCCTCGGCCTCCAACTGGCGGTAGGGCAGGCCGTGTTCCTTAAGAAGAGCGGTGCGGCCGATTTCCAGCCAGGGCAGATAACTCCCGTGGTAAACGACGCCCATCATGTCGGTTTCGGCGTAGCGGACGCTGACTTCGGCGCGGGAGGTGATCATCGTGAAGGCCCCGCGACCAGAACGCAGAAGCGGGCGGCGAACAAGTTTCTTTGAAGGTTTTTGTTGTCGGCAACGCCCGCGTTTGCTTCGCGACGATGGGAACTCGCATCCGGCACGCCTCGTGCGGCACCGACGAATCTTTGAAAACCTATGATTAGCGCGAACGCAGCCCTGTGGCGTTCGTGCTAATTTTTCCGCTCAAACTCCGCTTTGGAGAGTTTTTGTTTTACTTTGGAAAACCCCGACTCTTCTTTCGCCCGCTGACTTCACTCTCAACACGACCACCTGTGAGCTCCCAACCCTCGCGAAAAGCATTCCTAGCCAAGCTAACGGGCCTTCTGGCCCTCGCTGGTCTGGCGCCCAAGTTGCTCGCGAAATCCGCGGCCTCCGCCGTCGCGCCGGTTTCGCCCCAGGCTGCGTTCACGGTTCGTCCTGACGCCCGCGCCGTCGCCCGCTCGTCCGACAGCGTCTAACCGTCCTTTACCCAGAGAAAACTCAGGACATGTCGAAACTCTTTCCGAAATCGATCAACAAGCTGCCGCTGCAAATCCTGGTGTATTTGTTCGTGGTCGGCGGCCTCGCCACCGCCGGGATCACCTACTACGCCACGCCGAGCTACGCCAACGTCGGCTACGCGCCCGTGCAGCCCGTGCCGTTCAGCCACGCGCTTCACGCCGGCCAGCTCGGCCTCGACTGCCGCTACTGCCACTCGAACGTCGAGAAATCCGGCCACTCCAACATTCCGACCGCGCAGACGTGCATGAACTGCCACAACCAGATCAAGGTGGACAGCCCCTTGCTCGCCCCGGTGCGTGCCAGCTACGAATCCGGAGATCCCGTGCCTTGGATCAAGATCCACCAGGCGCCCGACTACGTTTACTTCAATCACTCCGTCCATATCGCCCGCGGCGTTTCCTGTGTCTCGTGCCACGGAAAGGTCAACGAGATGGATGTCGTCCACCAGGACAAGTCCCTCACGATGAGCTTCTGCCTCGATTGCCACCGCGCTCCCGAGAAAGCCCTCCGCGATCCGAAGCTCGTAACCAACCTCGATTGGAAAGACCCCGAGGGTGAAAAACACCAAATCGAACAGGGTCAGAAATTCGTGCACGACTGGAACGTCAAACCTCCGCAAAGCTGCTCCGGCTGTCATCGCTGATGAAACGCAAATTTGAACATCCCGCTCCCTCGGAACGCGAACTGACCGGCCCCCGTTACTGGCGCAGTCTCGACGAACTGTCCGCGACCGAAGGCTTCAAGGCCGAGGTCGCCCGCGAGTTCCCCGAGGGCTCGTCGAGCATGGAAGGCGTGGACCGCCGCCAGTTCTTCAAGCTCATGGCCGCCTCCTTCGCCCTCGGTGGCGTGGGTCTCGCCGCCGGTTGCCGCCGCCCCGAGGAGCATATCCTCGCCTACGGAAAGTCCGTCGAAACCACCATTCCCGGCCTGCCGCTTTATTTCGCCTCGGCCATGCCGCTGCGCAAGGGCTCCATCCCAATCCTTGCCGAGACGCATCAGGGCCGCCCGACCAAGATCGAAGGCAACCCGTCCTACACGCCCTTCGGCGGAGCGACCAACGCCATCGTGCAGGCTTCGGTTCTCGACCTCTACGATCCTGATCGCGCCACCACTTCGACCATAAAAGGCGTGGCCGTTACGACCGCCGATATTCAGGATCTCCTCGCGGGCATCGGCAAGGCCGCCGCCGCGACCGATGGCGAAGGCCTCGCCTTCCTCGCCGGCCAGTCCAGCTCGCCCACGCGCGCCGCGCTCGTCGCCAAGCTGAAAAAGAAATTCCCCAAGGCCGTCTGGGCCGAATACGAGCCCGCGCAAGATGAGCCGCCCGTGGCCGCCGCCGAGGCTGCGTTCGGCAAGAGCGTCAAGCCGCTCTACCAGTTCGCCAAGGCCAAGCGCATCCTCTCGGTTGACGCCGATTTTTTCCATTCCGAGTCCGGCTCGATCCAGTTCGCGCGCGATTTCACCAAGGGCCGTCGCGTCACCAAGCCGACCGACCCGATGAACCGCCTCTACGCGGTCGAAAGCACATTCACGCTCGTCGGCTCGATGGCCGATCACCGCCTGCGTCTCGCCAGCAGCCACATGCTCGCATTCGTCGCCGCACTCGCCGCGCGGATCATCGGAGGCGGCGCTTACGCTGCGCTCTCCCAGGGGCTTGAAGTTGATGCCAAGTGGCTCGACGCCTGCGCCGCCGACCTCGTCGCGCACAAGGGCGAATCCCTCGTCGTCGTCGGTTCGCACCAGCCTGCGGCTGTTCATGAGATCGCCTACCGCATCAACGCCGCGCTCGGCGCCATCGGGAGCACGGTTGATTTCGTGGTGATTCCGTCGGATGTCGCCGCCGACATCGGCGCGCTCGCCAAAGCCATCGAGGCCGGTTCCGTCAAAACCCTCGTCGTCCTCGGTGGAAATCCCGCCTACAACCTCCCGGGAAATTTTGATTTTGCCGCGCTTGCGAAGCGCGTGCCCGAGGTGGTCCGCTACGGCTACGCCATCGACGAAACCTCGCAGCTCGCGGGTGCGCACATCATCGCGGCGCATTATCTTGAATCGTGGGGCGACGCCCGCACGGCCGACGGCACCATCGTGCCGGTGCAGCCGATGATTCTCCCGCTGTTTGACGGTCTCACCGAACTCGAAGTGCTGTCCCGCATCATTGGCGACCTGCCGACCGATCCGCACACGCTCGTTTACGACACGATCACCGCGCTGGCCGGCGGCGACGCGCAGAAGAGTTTCAACCAATTCCTCCACGACGGCCTGCTCACCGGCTCGGCCTACGAAAAAGTCGAGGTTTCGCCTAGCTCTTCGATTTCCACCTCGGCCTCGTCGGCGCCGGTCAAACTCTCGAAGGACAACCTCGAAGTCCGTTTCACCTTCGATGCGAAGGTAGATGACGGTCGCTTCGCCAACAACGGCTGGCTGCAGGAGTGCCCCGATCCGATCACCAAGATTTCTTGGGACAACGCCATCCTCGTCAGCCCTCGCCTCGGCAAGGAACTTGGCATTTCGCCCAAGGGTTGGGCGGTCCAAGTCTCGCGCATCGAGACCGCCGAATTCGAGCAGGGCAAGGAAATGGCCTACGTCGGTGAGATCACGGTCAACGGCCGCACGATCAAGGCACCGCTGCACATCCAGCCGGGCCTCGCCAACTACACGATTTCGCTCCCGCTCGGTTACGGCCGCACGCAGGCCGGTCACGTCGGCAACGGCGTCGGTCAGAACCACTATCCGCTCCGCACCAGCGAGAATCCCGGCTTCGTGACCGGTGCCAAGATCACCGTCACCACGGAACGCTACGCTCTCGCGAACACCCAGGAACACTGGTCGATGGAAGGCCGCGACATCGTGCGCGAGGCCAACTACGAAGGGCCGAACAGCTACCAGGAAAATCCCGGTTTCGTCACCACGCTCGGCCTCGAACCCGAGACGCCCTCGGTTTACAGCAACCTCACCACCGAGGAATTCGCGAAGCTCCCGCCGGAAAAGCGCGCCATCATCACCGCCGAGCGTTCGACGCAGGCGGATCGCGGCGGCTCGCTCTCGAAGGCACCGACCTTCGACGGCGTTCACCAGTGGGGCATGTCGATCGACCTGAACACTTGCATCGGTTGCAACGCTTGCGTCGTCGCCTGTCAGGCCGAAAATAACATCCCGGTCGTCGGCAAGCAGCAGGTTCTCGCCGGCCGCGAGATGCACTGGATTCGCCTCGATCGCTACTACTCCGACGGAAAGCTCTCCGGCGAAACCTTCGGCGGCGATATCAACAAGGAAATCCCCGAAGATCCGCAGGTTTCCCTTCAGCCCGTGGGTTGCCAGCACTGCGAACTCGCCCCGTGCGAAGTCGTGTGCCCCGTCAACGCCACCGTCCACGACGAAGAGGGTCTCAACACGATGGCCTACAACCGTTGCATCGGCACGCGTTACTGCGCCAACAACTGCCCTTACAAGGTCCGCCGCTTCAATTTCTTCGACTGGAACAAGCGCCGCACGGACGAGGTTTATCTCGGGCCGCTCGGCCACTCCGGCATGCCGGAACTGGTCAAGATGGTCAAAAATCCCGACGTCACCGTTCGCATGCGCGGCGTGATGGAAAAGTGCACCTATTGCGTGCAACGTATCCAGCAGGCCAAGATCAAGCAGAAGGTGAAAGCGGGCGCCTCGTCCGACGTCACCGTTCCCGACGGCTCCGTCAAGACCGCCTGCCAGCAGGTCTGCCCGGTCGAGTCCATCGTCTTCGGCAACGTCAAGGATCCGCTCAGCGCCGTCTCGCAGGCCAAGTCCCGCGAGCAGGATTACGCCTTGCTCGGCTACTTGAACATCCGTCCCCGCACGACCTACCTCGGCAAGCTGCGCAATCCGAATCCGGCCATGCCTGACTACGCGGACCTGCCGCTCAGTCGCGTCGAATACAATTCCAAGAACCACTCCGCCCACGGTCACGAGGGCGGCAAAAAAGAGCCGGGTGCCGCCTTGCTCTCGAACGCCAAGCTCTTCGGAGGACTTAGCTGATGTCGCACGTCGAAACCAACGCCTCCACTCAGGCCATTCTCGCCGAGGTCAACCCGGCGGTTAAGCCCCGTCCCGTCCTCGTCGAAAACAACCGGAGTCACGCCTGGATCACCGAAAAAGTGTGCGGCGTGATCGAGGGCAAAACCCCCGTGTGGTGGTGGGTGTGCTTCTCCGTCGCGTGCGGCGTCGCTTCCTGCTCCGTCGTGGGCTTTTTCTACCTCGTTGCCGCCGGTGTCGGTGTCTGGGGTCATGCCAATCCGGTCAACTGGGCGTGGGACATCATCAACTTCGTGTTCTGGGTCGGTATCGCCCACGCCGGCACCTTGATCTCCGCGATCTTGTGTCTCGCCCGCCAAAACTGGCGCACTTCGATCAACCGCACCGCCGAGGCCATGACGATCTTCTCGGTCGCCTGCGCCGGTCTTTTCCCTGCGTTGCACGTCGGCCGCGTCTGGCTGGCGGTTCTGCCCGGTTATCTTTTCCCGGTGCCAAACGCCAACGCCATCTGGCCCAACTTCCGCTCGGCTCTGGAGTGGGACGTGTTCGCCGTCTCGACCTACGGCTCGGTTTCGGTGCTCTTTTGGTATGTCGGCCTCATCCCTGATCTCGGCACGCTGCGCGACCGTTTCTTCCAAAAGGGCGATAAGGTCCGCTCGGCGATCTATGGTTTCTTCGCGATGGGCTGGCGCGGTTCGGCCCGCCACTGGGTCAACCACGAGATGGCCTACTTGCTCCTCGCCGGCATCGGCACGCTGATGGTGGTCTCGGTCTGCACGATCGTCTCGTTCGACTTCGCCACGTCGCTCATCCCCGGCTGGCACACTACGATCTTCCCTCCTTACTTCGTGTGCGGCGCCATTTTCTCCGGTTTTGCGACGGTGCTCACGCTCCTCCTGCCGATGCGCGCGATCTTCAAGTTCGAGGATCTCATCACGCCCTACCACATCGACTGTCTCTGCAAGATCACCCTCGTGATGGGCACGCTCGTGGGCTACGCCTACCTGATGGAGTTCATCATCGCCTGGTATGGCGCGAACCCCAACGAAGGCTTCACCTTCGTCAACCGCACCTTCGGCCTCTACGACTGGGCTTACTGGATCATGTTTAGCTGTAACGTGATCACGCCCCAGTTCTTCTGGTTCAAGAAGGTCCGCTCCAACTTCGCGTTCATCTTCGCCCTCACGATCTTCATCAACATCGGCATGTGGTTCGAGCGTTTCGTGATCATCGTCACCTCGCTCGCCCGTGACTTCCTGCCGTCGAGCTGGGGTTACTACAGCCCGTCCATCGTGGAAATCCTGACCTTCTTCGGCACGTTCGGCGTGTTCAGCGTGTTGTTCCTCCTGTTCATTCGCTTCCTCCCGATCATTCCGATGGCCGAGGTCAAATCCGTCACTCCGCAGGCCGATGTTCACGGCGCGCACTCCTGATTTCAAACGACCATGTCCGAACAATCTCACGGCCTGATCGCCACCTTCAACACCGCCTCGGGCGTTTACCACGCCGCGCAAAACGTGCGCGACGCCGGTTACAAACACTGGGACTGCATCACGCCGTTTCCCGTCCACGGACTCGACAAGGCTATGGGCCTGAAACGCTCTCTCGTGCCGGTCTTTTCGCTCTTCGGCGGCATCGCCGGTGCGACGGCGGCCATGGCGATGATTTTTTACACCGGAGCGGTTGATTATAAGCTGATCGTGGGTGGAAAACCCTTCTTCAGCCCGATTCCGGCGGTGCCCATTACCGTAGAGGCGGGCATCTTCTGTTCGGCCTTCGGCGCGGTGGTCGGCATGTTCATCCTCTGCCGCTTTCCCATGCTCTACCATCCGGTGCTGAAGAGCGACCGCATCAACGCCGCGCTGGACGACAAATTCCTCATCGTCATCGAGGCTCGCGATCCCAAGTTCAACCTGGCTCAAACCAAAGCCCTGCTCGAAAAAGCCGGCGGCTTGGACGTGAAGGAGCTGGAGGCCTAAGTCCATGCGCTACGTTTATCTCGCCACTTTCTTCCTCGCGGTCCTGACCGTTTCCATCCTCGGCTTCCGTGGTTCCATTTCCACGAAGCCGCCTTTGGAACTGATTCCCGACATGGATCATCAGGCCAAATACAAGCCACAGGCCGAGTCGCCGTTCTTCGCAGACGGCCGCGCCGACCGACCGCTCCCTGCCGGTGTTGTTGCTTACGGCCGCACCAGCACGAGCGCGACCCCCGACGATACCTTCCTCCGTGCCGATGACGCCCTTTACCTTGGGAAAAACTCCGATGGAAGCTGGATCAAGGGTTTCCCCAAAGCCGTGAAAGTGGACGCCCGCTTCATGGCGCGCGGCCAGGACCGTTTTGCCATCTACTGCGCGCCCTGCCACGGTGCGCTCGGCGATGGCAACGGTATCACCAAGCAATACGGCATGGGCGCGACGCCTAGCTACCACGACGACCGCCTGCGCAAAATGGCTGACGGCGAAATCTACAACACGATCACCAACGGCAAGGGCAACATGCTCTCGCAGGCGGACAAGCTTTCGGCCGAGGATCGCTGGGCCGTCATCGCCTACGTCCGCGCCCTGCAGCGCGCTGCCAACGGCACTGCCGAGGACGTTCCTCCCAGCCATAAATCCGAGCTCGGTCTTAAATAAATGAGCACCCACGCCGCCTCCGTTTCCACGGCCATTCCCGCCACCCCCGCTCCCGCCGCGAGCAACGCCAACAAGGCGCTCGGCGTCGGTGTCGCCGGCATCGTGCTCACCGCGCTGGGTGCCGCCGTTTCCGGCAACGTCTCCGGGGTCGCCGTCTCCTGGCTCGTAGCCATCGTTTTCTGGACCGCCATCTCCATCGGCATGGCGATGCTTATCATGATCCATCACCTCACCGATGCCGGTTGGTCGGTGGCGTTGCGCCGTCAGTTCGAGCACGGCATCTCCAGTTTCAAGTGGCTGCTGCTCTTGTTTGTCCCGTTGCTTCTCGCGACCTGGCTCGGCAAGGGAGACATCGTCTGGCCGTGGGGCAACTTGAACCATGTCCTGCACGGCACCGAGACGGTCGGGGAAGATGCGCTCTACTGGCACAAATCCCCCATTCTGAACATCCATTCGTTCAGCGTGATGAGCGTGCTGTTGTTCGCGTTTTTGATCTGGGTGTCCGCCCGTTTGAGGAAGGCTTCTTTCACGCAAGACGTGGACGGCGACGTCAAGTGGACGCACATGAACCACGCGACGTCCGCCCAGTCCATCGCGCTCACCGCGCTCGTGTTGACCTGCATCGCCTTCTTTTGGGTGATGAGCCTCGATTATCACTGGGGTTCGACGATCTACGGCATGTGGTTCTTCTCGGACTGCATTCGCGGCGCTCTTTCGGTCGGCGTGCTCGTGCAGCTCTGGCTCTACGTTCGCGGTGATTTCAAAGGCATCCTCAACAAAAAGCACCTCCACAGCATCGGTATGTTTGTCCATGCGTTCACTGCGTTCTGGGCTTACATCGCGGTCTCCCAGTATCTTCTCATCTGGAGCGCCAACATCCCCGAGGAAACTTTCTGGTATAACCTCCGTGAGCTGAACCACGACGGCTCCACCAACCAGTGGTGGTATGTCAGCCAAGTGCTCATCGTTCTCCACTTCCTGCTGCCGTTCCTCCTGCTCTTGTCCTATAAAAACAAGATCACCCCGTCGCGCATCGGTCCCATCGCGGCGTTGATCCTTGGCACCGTGCTTCTCGATCTAGTTTTCAACATCATGCCGGGCCTCAAGGACGCGCATGGCGACGCCCGGCCTTTCCTGTCGATCAACCTCCTCTGGATTCTCACCTCGGTGGTCGGAGTCGGCGGCGTGTGCTCCTGGTCCTACCTGAAGAGCTTCGGCTCCACCAAACTTATCCCGATCCGCGATCCGCGCATCGCTGAATGTCTTACGCACCATGAGTGACGCTGCTCCTTCCAACTCCAGCTTCGGCCTGACGTTCCTCGCCGCCATCGGCGGTTTTGTGATCTTCGTGGTCATCCTGCTGGTCGCCTACCTCCCGCAGAAACCCGCGCCGCTGGCCGATGGTGCGAAGACGCCCGAACAGCGTAAAGCCGCGCTGGCCGAACTCCGCGCCCACGAAATCAAGGTCGGCACCGGCTATGCCTGGGTCGATCAGTCCAAGGGCGTCGTGCAACTTCCTCTTGATCGAGCCGTGGAACTGACCCTCCGCGATCTCGAAGCCAAACAGCCGTAACCCGCCGCATGGACTGGTTTTTCTACGCGGTCGCCCTTCCGATGGCGGTGCTCTTCCTCGCCTCGACGGTCTATGCCCTCTACTGGGCGTCGAAGAAAGGCCAGTTGCGCGACTTCGACCAAGGCGCTGAATCGATCTTCGATGCCGAGGAACCGATCGGCCGCCCCACCGACTTTTTTCCGGGCAAGGCTCCCGTAGTCAAAACGCCTGCTTCCCAATCCTGATTTACCGATGGCCTCCGTTCCCAGTCTTACCGCATCCCTGAACCCCGCGACCTCGTCGGACGACGTGAAGCGCGCGGAACTCAGCGAGATCGACGCCTCCACCAAATGGCCGGCGCTCTTCCTGCTCGTTTCGGCCGTGGGCTGGCTGCTCATCGGCACGCTCTTCGCGCTGATCTCGTCCTTCAAGATGCACTCGCCGGATTTCCTCGGCAATTATGAGTGGCTCACCTTCGGACGCGCCCGCACCGCCCATCTCACCGCTGTCGTTTATGGTTGGAGCGTAAACGCCTCCTTCGCGGTCGCCTTCTGGCTCATGGCGCGTCTGTCGCGCTCGGTCCTGCGTCACTCAGGTCTGCTCATCGTCGCCGCCGTGTTCTGGAACATCGGCGTGACCGTCGGCATTTACGGTATTCTTGCCGGTGACTCCACGTCCATCGAATGGCTGGAGATGCCCGCCTACGCCACGCCGCTGCTCTTCCTCGCCTATGCCCTGGTCGGCGCTTGGGCCGTCATCACGTTCCGCTTCGGCAAATCGAAACACATCTACGTCTCGCAATGGTATATCCTCGCGGCGTTGTTTTGGTTCCCGTGGCTCTACTCGGTAGCCCAGATCATGATCATCTTCGAGCCCGCCCGCGGCACTGTGCAGGCGCTCGTCAACTGGTGGTTCGCGCACAACGTCCTCGGGCTTTGGTTCACGCCCATCGGCCTCGCCGCGATTTATTATTTCCTGCCCAAGGTGCTCGGTAAGCCGATTCACAGTTACTACCTGTCGGTCCTCGGTTTTTGGTCGCTCGCCATCTTCTACAACTGGGCGGGCGTTCATCATCTGGTAGGCGGGCCGGTTCCTGTGTGGGTGCAGTCGGCCGGTATCGCGGCCTCATTGATGATGATCATTCCGGTAGTTGTGACGGCAATCAACCATCACATGACGATGATCGGCAGCTTCAACGCGCTGAAATACAGTCCCACGCTTCGCTTCATTGTTTTTGGTGCAGTCAGCTACACGGTGACCTCGCTCTTTGGTTCTGCGATGGCGCTCCGAGGTTTTGCGGAGGTAACGCATTTTACCCACTTCGTCGTAGCCCATGCGCACGAGGGCATGTATTGTTTCTTCACCATGGTGATGTTTGGCAGCATCTACTACATCATGCCCCGTATCCTTCTGAAGGAGTGGCCTTCGGCGAAGCTCATCAGCCTGCATTTTTGGACGACTGCAATCGGCAGCTCGCTCTATGTTTTTGATCTCAAAATCGGCGGTGGAATTCAAGGATTGCTCCTGAATACGCCTGTTCTGGCGCACAAGTTAGGCCTCCAGCAAAGCGACGATCCAGTGCCGTTTATCGAGACGGTTAAAGTGACGATGCCCTATTTGAAATGGCGCACCTACTCCGGCATTCTGATGACCGTCGGTCACGTCGCCTTCGCGATCAATTTCTTGTGGATCATCGTCCGCAGCACGCAGGCGACCAAGACCGAGCCCACGCTTTTCCGCACGCCTCCTGACA
>JAHFTG010000023.1 GCA_023269455.1 Opitutaceae bacterium
TGGCGGGGGCGGAGGGCATGAGAGGGCTACCAGGTTTTGTAGCCGAGGAATTTGCCGCACATTTCGATCTTCACGCGGTCGCCTTTGGGGTCGGCGACGCGGTCAACGCTCATGGTGAAGTCGATGGCGCTCATGATGCCGGCGCCGAATTTTTCTTCGATGAGGGCTTTGAGGGTGGGGCCGTAAATGTAGAGGATTTCCTGGAAGCGATACTGTAACGGCTCTTTGGTGACGGTGGCGGCGGCTTCGCCTTTGTTGGCAAATTCGGTGAGCGCGGCGGCGATGTCGGGGCCGAGGTCGAGCGCGGTGGCGACGCGGGCGGCGGCCTCGGGCGGGAGGGCGTTTTCACCGAGGCAGGCGGAGGTGGTGTAAACCTCGGACAGGCCGGAGGCGGCGGCGAGCGCGGCCCACGTGAGGCCACGGGATTTTTTGGCGTCGAGGAGGAGGGCGGTGAGTTGGAGTTTGGTCATGACGAGGAAAGAGAAAAAGCGGCGTGAGGAGGGGTGGCCATCACGCCGCGCGGATTTTTCAAGACGGGCGAATCAGAGGTTGAGCGTGGCCTGCACGTAGGCGTAGCTGGCGTCTTTGGAACCGCCGGGTGCGCTTGAGAAGGTTTCCTTGATGTAGTCGCCTCGGAAGAAGTGGGCGACGCCGGCTTCGAGGTTCAGGTAGGGAACGGGCGACCAACTGGTGACGAAGTCGATTTCCTGGCCGAGCTGGTTGCTGTAGGAGCTGTTGCGGTTGTAGCCGTTGTGGTTGTTGAGGGCAGTGCCGCCGGTGCGGGCGACGCCGCCGACGTTATACCAATAGTCACTGGTGGAATCGAGGTAGAGGAGGTGGCCTTCAAGGGCCATGGTGACTTTGGAGGTGGGCTTGATCGTGTAGGCAAGGCGGATGTCGCTCAGATTTTGAAGGCTGTTGAGATCCATGTAGCCGTAAAACATGTGGGTGGTGGCGTATTGGTTCTGAAACGTGCCGCTTTTGCCGTCGGCGGCATTTTTATCGCCCGAACCATAGCTGTAGATGAGGGCGAGGCGGGGTTGGTAGGCGCTTTCCGTCCACGTGTAACCGGCCTGAAGGATGGCGGCGTAGGCCTGCTGTTCGAGTTCCTTCGCGGAGGCGATGGTGGCGCCGGAGTTGACGGGGACGATGGCGGCACCGGCGGCGGTGCGGTTGTTGATCGTGCCGAACTGATACATGAGTTCCACGCTGTAGTCCCACGGGCCGTAGGCGCCGGGCTTGGACTTGATGCGCAGGCCGGCGGTGTAGAGATCCTGCACGAAGGGTTGGCGGAAAGGCGCGGCGATGCCGTTCCAGTCTTCCGTGGTGCTGGCGCGGTCCACGTTATGGTTGTAGAGGTAGGTCTCGACGATCTGCTTGGAAGTGACTCCGGGGATACGCGTGAAGTTCACGTAGATGCCGGAGAAGTGGTCGTTATCGAGGTGGGACTGGTTGAAGTTGTGGTTGTCGTTGTAAACGACGCCGCCGGTGAAGACGTCCACGCCGAACCACTTGGATTGATAGCGAACCTTGCCTGCGTCGAAGGAACGGCCGTTGTTGTTCCAGGCGAAGGCGCCGACCTGGCGTTGCTCGCCGTAAACGAGTTCCTGTCGGCCGATCTTGGCGGAGAGGGGGAACTCCTTGTGGTTGCCGACGAAGAGATAGGCTTGTTGGACGTTGATGTCGTTGTCGTTTTCCTG
The DNA here is from genome assembly GCA_023269455.1 of Opitutaceae bacterium. Taxonomy (GTDB): domain Bacteria; phylum Verrucomicrobiota; class Verrucomicrobiia; order Opitutales; family Opitutaceae; genus Rariglobus. Next base: position 1,701 of record JAHFTG010000023.1, read on the forward strand.
GAGGCCGTCACCGGCTTTGATGCCGGGGACGGGTGCCAGCGGGACACCGGAGAGCGTCGTGCCGTTGTTGCCGCGTTCGTCGTCGTAGGACGTGCTGGAGCGGAGCTGGATGAAGGCTTGAAACCACTTATCCGTATAACCGATACGCGGCATGATACGGGAGAGGAAGTAGGTGTTGTTGTTGTCGAAGCGGTCGCCGTTTCCACCGGCGGGGCGGCCACCGGCGAAGTCGCGGTTTTGACCGGCGGAGGTGGCGCCGGCGTTGTCCTTGTCTTCCATGCGGCCGCGGATGTTTACGCCGAAATCCCAGGCGGCCATGTAGGGATCGGAGGCGCGGAGGGTGAAGTTGGTCAGGCCCGGGTAGGCGGGGGGCGGAAGCGGATAAAACTGCGCGGAGGCAGTGACGGCGGCCCAGGTGGAGGCGAGGGCCGCGAGGGTGGTGCGAATATTACGATTCATGGTAGTGTTTGGTGTGCTGGATCTGGCGGGAAATTTTAGTGGGCGACGGCGGCCGTGGAGGGCTTGCCGGGGCGCAGGTGCGAGCGTTCTTCGAGGAAGCCGATGAGGTGCTCGCGGAGGCGGTAATATTCCGGGTCCTCCATGAGCTGCTTGCGGGTGCGCGGGCGGGGAAAGTTGACTTCGAGGATGTCGCCGACGGTGGCCTCGGGGCCGTCGGTCATCATGACGACGCGGTCGGAGAGATAGAGGGCCTCGTCCACGTCGTGCGTGACCATGAGCGCGGTCTTCTGGTCGCGTTGCCAAAGGTCGAGCAGGACGTCCTGAAGTTCGTATTTGGTGAGCGAGTCGAGCATGCCGAAGGGTTCGTCGAGGAGGAGCATCTTGGGCGAGAGGGCGAAGGCGCGGGCGATGCCGCAGCGCTGGCGCATGCCTTGGGAGAGCTCGGCGGGGCGCTTGTGCATGGAGTCTCCGAGTCCGACGATGGTCAGATAATACTCGGCGATCTGGCTGCGCTCAAGGGGAGTGGCCGTGTAGTAAACCTGATCGACTCCGAGCATCACGTTTTCGAAGGCGGTATACCAAGGGAGGAGGCAGGGGGCCTGGAAAACGACGCCCCGATCGGGGCCGGCCTCGGTGACTTCCTTGCCGGCGAGGATGATGACGCCCTCGGTGAGTTCGGTGAGGCCGGCGACCATGGAGAGGACGGTGGACTTGCCGCAGCCCGAGTGGCCGATGAGGGTGATGAACTCGCCTTTCTTAACGCCGAGGTCGAAGTCGCGCACGACGGTGAGCGGGCCTTTGGGCGTGGGAAAAGTTTTTATGAGCCGGGAGATATCGAGGAATTTTTTCATGGCGGGAAGGCGCGCGGGCGGGTCAGGAGGTCACGACGACTTCGTGTTTCTCTTCGCCGGGGCGGCGGGGCGGGCGGTTGACGCGGGGCGCTTCCAAATCCTCGGGGAGGATGTCGGGACGGATGAGTTTCTTGGTGAGGGAGACCTTGCGGTTGGCGTTGAACGCGAGGAGCTGGTTGGTGACGAGGGCGCGGAGGCGCTTGAACTCGGGGTCGTGGTTGACGCCCTTGCGGTCGCGGGGGCGGGCGAGGGTGACGGGGACGGATTCGCCAAGGGTCGCGCCGGGCCCGATGGTGAGGGGGATGATGCGGTCGGCGAGGAGGAGGGCTTCGTCCACGGAGTTGGTGATGAGGACGACGGTCTTGCGCTCGCTCTGCCAGATGTTGGCTATCTCGTCCTGGAGGGTGCCGCGGGTGAGGGCGTCGAGGGCGCCGAGCGGCTCGTCGAGGAGGAGGATGCGCGGGTTGATGGCGAGGGTGCGGGCGACGGAGACGCGCTGGCGCATGCCGCCGGAGAGCTGCTTGGGCAGGCGGTCCTTGGCGTGGCTGAGCTTCACCATCCCGATGTATTTATCGATGTGGGCGAGGCGCTGTTCGGCGGTCCAGTCGGGGAAAACCTGATCGACGGCGAGGGCGATGTTTTCCTGAACGGTGAGCCAGGGCAGGAGCGAGTAGTTTTGAAACACGAGGCCGCGGTCGGGGCCGGGGCCGGTGACGGTTTTGCCTTCGAGGGTGACCTCGCCCTGGTCGGGCTTGATGAGGCCGGCGACGAGGTTGATGAGCGTGGTCTTGCCCTGGCCGGAGTAGCCGACGATGGCGACGAACTCCCCTTCCTGGATGGACAGGTTGATGTTCGAGAGGACGCGTTGTCCGCCGAAGCCCTTGGAGACGTTTTTGAGTTCGAGAAAGGCCATGGCGGGTTAGCTGATCGCCTTGAAGCGGGCCTCGATGAGGGACATGAGGCGGTCGAGGATGAAGCCGATGACGCCGATGGTGATGATCGAGAGAATGATGTGCTCGTAGACGAGGGAGTTGTATTCCTGCCAGAGGAAGCCGCCGACGCCGGGGCGGCCGGTGAGCATCTCGGCCGCGACGATGACGAGCCAGGCGATGCCGAGGGACAGGCGGAAGCCCGTGAACATGTAGGGAAGGGTCGCGGGGATGAGGATTTTGGTGAGGGTCTTGAAGCGGGAGAGCTTCAGGACCTTGCCGACGTTCAGATAATCCTGCGGGACGGCGCGAACGCCGACGGCGGTATTGAGCACGGTCGGCCACATGGAGCAGATCGCGATGGTGAAGAGGGCGCCGTAGGTGCCGGCATCCTTGCCCGCGCTCAGGAAGAGCACGAGGCCGAGGGGGAGCCAGGCGAGGGGGGAGACGGGACGAAGGATCTGGATGAGCGGATCGAAGGTCTTCGTAAACATCGGCGAGAGGCCGAGGAAGAAGCCGATGGGCGTGCCGATAAGGAGCGCGAGCGAGTAACCCTCGGCGACGAGGATGAGGGAATACCAACTGAAGCGGAGAATGCCCTGGTCCATCTCGCCGCGTTTGGCGAAAGGCTCCATGATGTAGAGTTTGCTGGCCTGCCAGGTTTCGACGACGTTGGGCAACGAGGAGATGAGGCCTACGCGCCTTTCCTCGAGGTTCTGTTCAAGGGCCGTCCAAATTTCCGCACCATTGGGGAGACTCTTGATGGCGGCGGCGATCTTCGCCGCTTCCAGCGGCGGTTTATTCAAAAGCGGCTTGAGGGTGCTCCAGCCGGCTTCTCCGCCGGGGACGGCTTCAATCACGCTGGCGTGAACGACCTCGATACTCTCCTTGAGCACATAGATCTTTTTTCCGGCCACGGTGTGCCAGAGAGCGAGCACGAGCAGGATGCCGAAAAGCGGCAGGACGAGCCCGTCAAATTTAAACGATTTCATGAAGGAAGGAGGGAGGTTTTCCGTTGGAGGTTTTCCGCGTGGGTCAGCACGGCCGAGACATACGCGATGGAGAAAGAGAGGAGGGGCGAGAGGATGGACTTGGCGATGACGGCGGCGGTGAAGACGCCGGCGAGCCAGTGGTCGCCTTGGTTGAGGGTAGCCTGCATCAGGCCGACGGGAACTCCGAGGAGGACCGCCCGCCGCCAGACGATGGCGGCGAGACAGGCTTCGCGGAGGTGGCGGCGTGATGCAGGCGCCTCGCTCATGATCAAACGAGAGTTTAGCCCTTGAGGTTTTTAACCGCGAAGCTCTTGGCGTAGGCCTCGGGATCTTTCGGATCGAAGGTGACGCCGTCGAAGAGGGTCTCGGGGGTCATGTCGATGGCCGGCGCGGTGACGCCGATTTCGGCCATGGCCTCGGTGTAGATGTCGGTGCGCATGACACGCTTGGCGATGCCCTCGTAGTCGGGCGCGCCGGAGACCATGCCCCAGCGGCGGTATTGGGAAAGGAACCACTTGGCGTATTTCGGCTGGGGCATGTTGCAGCCGTTCTTGCTGAAATACATGCAGTGGTCCGGGTCGCTGACCTTACGGCCGTCGCCGTAGTCGATCTCACCGAGGAGGCGGCCGAGGATGATCTTCTTGTCGCAGTTGATGTAGGTGGCCTTGGAGACGATCTCGCACTGCTCGGCGCGGTTGGACATGACGTCGAGCCAGACGCTGGCTTCGTGGAGGGCCTTGAGGACGGCCTTGACGGTCTTGGGGTTTTTGTGGGCGAACTCCTCGGTGAAGGCGCAGACCTTCTCGGGGTGGTCCTTCCACATGTCCTGGGTGGTGACGGAGGTGTAGCCGATGCCGTCGGCGATGGAGCGGGCACCCCAGGGTTCGCCGACGCAGAAGCCGTCCATCTTGCCGATCTTCATGTTGGCGACCATTTGCGCCGGAGGAACGGTGATGAGGTTGATGTCCTTGTCGGGATTGATGCCGCCGGCCGCGAGGTAGTAGCGCATCCACATGGCGTGCGTGCCGGGAGGGAACGTCATCGCGAAGGTGAGGGGTTCGCCGAGGCTGTTGGCCTGATCGACGAAGGGCTTGAGGGCCTTCGGGTCGGCGCCGACCTTGCCCTTGAACGTGTTCGAGAGGGAGATGGCCTGGCCGTTGCGGTTGAGGAGCCAAGGGGCGATCATCGCTTTCTTGGGCGAACCGGCGAGGCCCATGGTCGAGGCGAGCGGCATGCCGATGAGCATGTGGGTGGCCTGGATGGAGCCGGTGGAAAGGTTGTCGCGGATGGCGGCCCAGTTGGCACCCTTGGTCACCTTGGAGTTGATGCCGTATTTTTTGAAGAAGCCTTTTTCATGGGCGATCACGATGGGCGAGCAATCGGTGAGCGCGATCATGCCGAAGTTGATGTCGGGGGACTCGGGGGCTTCGGAGGCGCCGGTGTCGGGTGCTGACCAGCCCTTGGGAAGGCTGGCGAGGAGCGCGGCGGCGCCGAGGCCTTTGGCGGTGGTGGAGAAAAACGCGCGGCGGTCGAGACGGCGGGCGTTGAGGAGCTGATTATCAGGCGTGGACGAGGGAGGTGTCATTTTTGCTGGAGGTGGATTGGTTGGCTTGCTGGAAAAGGTCGGAGCGGAAGACGCGTGCGCCGAGGCCGGACGGGACGATCTTGCCGTCGGGGAGAAAGCGGTGGCGGTTGAAGCCGTTGATCAACCAAGCGGCCTTGGCCGGGGTGGGATCGTTGGCGCCGTCGCGGTGGAAGGAGATGAAATCGTCGGTCGGTCCGGTGCGGCCGTGGCCGTAGTCGAACGGGCCGATCAGGCTGGAGAGGATGACGCGGGCGGGGACGTTGAGGTATTCGCGGCGGGCGAGCAGGCGGGAGAGTTCGGGGCGGAAAGCGGGGTCGTCGCAGAGGCGGGCGGCTTGGGTGAGGGCTTTGATCATCGCCATATGTTCGTCGTGGCGCTGTTCGGCGAAATCGGTGCTGACCATGACGACTTTTTCGGGATGGCCGGGGGCGAGTTCGGTGCTGGTCGCGACGCACCAGCCGGCCTGTTCGCGGACCGCGAGGGAGTTCCACGGGTCGCCGACGCAGTAGCCGTCGATGGTGCCGGCCGCGAGGTTGCGGAAGAGCTGGGGAGGGGGGACAACCACCACGCGCACGTCGCGCTCGGGGTCCACGCCTGCGCTGCGAAGCCAGTCACACAGGTGGATGCGATGGGAGGAGTGCGCGTAAACCACGCCGAAGACATAGGTGCGTTCGTGCCGCGAGCGGATGATCTCGTCTCGCATGGTCTTCGCATCGCGCACGCCGCGTTTCCAGAGATCCTCCGAGAGGGTGATGCAGTTGCCGTTGGTGTTGAGAACGAAGGCGGTGAGGCATTCGCAGGGCAGGCAGTTGAGGCCGAGGGTGGTGCTGATGACCATCGAGCCGAGGGCGTGGGTGGCGTCGAGTTCGCGGTAAACGAGCTTGTCGCGGATGGTTGCCCAGCCGACTTCGCGGCTGAGTTCCACGCGCAGACCTTGCTGGCGGAAGAAGCCCTGTTCCTGCGCCACGATGATCGGAGCGGCATCGTTCAAGGCGATGAAACCGATGCGCAGCGGCCTGGTGGATGAGGCGGTGGCGGTGGTCTTGGAAGTCAGCGATGGCATGCGTTTGTGGCTTGGACTTCAGCCTCGCACATGCCATCGGTCGCTCATGGCTCAAGAAATGCTTTTCAAATATTTAATGATAATGATGAGGGAAACTCATTTATGATAACCACCCTCGACAGCCGCCAGCTCCTGGCTTTCGCAACGCTCGCGCGCAAGAAGAGTTTCACGCAGACGGCGAAGGAGATGTTTCTCACCCAGTCGGCGGTGAGCCACGCCATCAAGGCGCTCGAGCGCGAGATCGGCGTGCTTCTTTTTGACCGGGTGGGCAAAACCGTCCATCTCACGCAGGCGGGCGAGCAGTTGCTCCAGCATGCGGAGCGCATCTTGCGCGACATGCAGGACGCGCGCACCGCGCTGGAGGACTTGCAGAATTGGGGGCAGAGCCGACTGCGCGTGGGCGCGAGTCCGACGGCCTGCCAGTATCTGCTGCCGACCGTGCTGCGCGAATTCAAGCAGAGCTTCCCGCAGTGCGTCATCCGCATCGAGCCGGGCGATGGCCCCGAGATGGTCGAGCTGCTTCGCAGTAACAAAATAGATCTCGCGCTCATGTTGAAGCCGGAGAAATCCGATGAGGCGACCTTCCGCCCTCTGTTTGAGGACGAACTGCGACTGCTCGTGGCGCCGATGCACCCGTGGGCGCAGAAGGGGAAAGTCGCCCGTGATGAGATCGCGGATGAGACATTCATCCTCTACAACAAAGGCAGCTACACCTTCCGCATGGTGATGGATTATTTCCAGCGGGATAAAATCACGCTGCATAACTTCATCGAACTCGGGAGCATGGAGGCGATCAAGGAGCTGGTGAAGATCGGCCTCGGCGCAGGTGTCCTCGCCCCGTGGATCGCGCGAAAGGAGCTGGCGGAAAAATCACTGATGTCGTTCCCGCTCGGTGCGCGCAAACTGAAGCGATCATGGGGCGTCGCCTACCTCAAGGGGCGCAAGCTGCCGCTCGCCGAGGAGACTTTTGTGGGGTTGTGCGAATCCGTGACGGAGAACCTCATGGGGTGAGCAAGGCGCGCGGTTGACGCGGGTGGGCGCAGTGGGGCGGCGGTCGCAAACCGCCGCTTGCCAGCGGATGCCGGACGCGCAAACCTTGACCCTTCCATGAGCAACGCGGTCAAAATCTACGACACCACTCTGCGCGATGGCACGCAGGGCGAAGGCATCAGCTTCTCGGTCACCGACAAACTTCTCATCACCGAGAAGCTCGACCAGTTTGGCGTGGATTACATCGAGGGCGGTTTCCCTGGCTCCAATCCGCGTGACATCACCTATTTCCAGGAAGCGCGTAACCTGAAGCTCAAGCACGCGAAGCTCGCCGCGTTCGGCTCCACGCGGCGCGCCGGGATCAAGGCTTCCGAAGATAGCCAACTCAAGACGCTCCTCGACAGCGGCATGCCGGTGACGACCATCGTGGGCAAAACCTGGACGCTCCACGTCACCGAGATCCTGCGCACCACGTTGGAAGAAAACCTGGCGATGATCGAGGATTCCGCCCGTTACCTGACGGCGCAGGGCCGCGAGGTGATTTATGATGCCGAGCATTTTTTCGACGGCTACCGGGCCGATCCCGAGTATGCGATCCGCACGCTCGCGGCGGCGATCAAGGGCGGGGTGACCAACCTTTCCCTATGCGACACCAACGGCGGCACGCTGGTGGATGATTTTAAAACCATCGTTGCGCGCGTGGTCGGCGAGTTCGGCGGCGACAAGGTCGGCGTGCATTGCCACAATGACAGCGGGCTGGGCGTGGCGCTCACGCTCGCGGGTGTCGGCGCAGGCGCGACGCTCGTGCAAGGCACGGCCAACGGCTATGGCGAACGCACGGGCAACGCCAATTTGTTCACCATTCTGCCCAGCCTTTTCCTGAAGATGGGCCGCACCGCGCGCTGCGCCCAAAACCTCGGCCAGCTCCGCGACATGTCGCTCTATTTCGACGAACTCGCGAATCTGAAGCCCGACACCAAGGCGCCCTACATCGGCGCATCGGCTTTCGCGCACAAGGGCGGCTTGCACGCCAACGCCGCGCAGAAGGTGAAGTCTTCTTACGAACACATCGACCCGTCGCTGGTGGGCAACCGCACGCGTGTGCTCGTCTCCGACATGGCGGGCCGCTCCAGCATCGCGATGAAAGCGAAGGAACTCGGTTTCGCGCTCGACGAAAAAGACGCCGCGATGAAGACGCTCATCGACGAGCTGAAGGACTTGGAATTCAAGGGCTATGAATTCGAGGCGGCCGACGCTTCGCTTAAGCTTCTCATCGCGCGGGCGCTCGGTCAGGCGAAGACGTTTTTCGAGGTCGAGGGTTATCGGGTGAGCGTGGAGCGTCGCGGCACGGAGTCGGTTTCCGAGGCGACGGTGAAACTCAAGATCAACGGCGAGTCGGTCCATACCGTCGCCGAATGCAGCGGCCCCGTGGGCGCGCTCGACAAGGCGCTGCGCGTCGCGCTCGAATCCGTTTATCCCCAGCTCAAACAAGTGGAGCTTCGCGACTACAAGGTCCGTATCCTCGACAGTCGCACGGGGGCCAATGCCCGCACGCGGGTGTTCATCGAGTCGGGCGATGGCCGCGCGGTTTGGGGCACGGTGGGCGTGAGCGACAACATCATCGACGCGTCTTGGGAAGCGCTCACGGACGCGGTGAATTACAAGTTGCTCCAGGCTTAAGCGAGCGGTCCGTCTTTACCTCACAGCAGCGGGGCGAGCAGGCGGCTGAGGTCTTCGGCGAGGTTGCCCAGGAGGCGGTAGCGGCGGGGCTTTTCGGGCTTGGGTTCCACGCACGCGCGGACGAGTTCACCGGCCCACCGGCGCATGGCCAGGATCTCGGGCACGGAGTAGAGCATCACGCCGATTTCGAAATTAACGAAGAGGCTGCGCAGATCGAAGTTGGCCGAGCCGAGGAGGGCCATGCGGTCGTCCACGATGATCGCCTTGGAGTGCATCATGCCTTGGTTGTAGTGGAGCACGCGGGCACCGGCCAGGCGGAGCTGGCGCACATAGTGGCGGCGGGCGTAGTCGGTGACAGGATGATTGGAACGGGCGGGAATGATGAGCGTCACGTCTTTGCCGGCGCGGGCTTTTACGATGAGTGAACGCAGCAGCACTTCGTCGGGGATGAAGTAGGGCGTGATGATCCAGATGCTTTGTTCGGCTTCCTGGATCATGGAGACTATGCCTTCGTAGAGCGGGTCGCCGGTCACGTCGGGACCGCTGGCGATGACCTGCAGCTCGGCTTCGCCCTTGCCGCGGACGGCGGCGGGATTGCGCTCGGCGTGCAGCGTGTCGAGCGACTGGCCGCTGGCAAAGGCCCAGTCGTCGAGGAAGACTTCGTTGAGCAGGGCGGCGCCGGGACCGTCGATGACGGCACCGAAATCGGCCCAGCGTTTTTTTGAAGGGACGGGCCCCATGTATTCGCGGGCGATGTTGTGGCCGCCGACGATGGCGGTCTGCTGGTCGAAGACGGCAATTTTACGGTGGTTGCGCAGGTTGGCAGAACCGCGGCTGGAGAGCGGCACCACCGGCATGAAGCGCACGACCTCGCCGCCGGCCTTGCGAATGGGATCGACGAAGCCGTGGCTGGAGATGAGGCAGCCGAGGGCGTCCAGAAGGAGGCGAACCTTCACGCCCTCGCGGGCACGCTGGGCGAGGAGCGCCACGATGCGGCGGCCGGTGTCGTCGCGGCTGAGGATAAACGTCGTGATATGAATCGAGTGGCGGGCGTTGAGGATGCCCGCTTCCAACTCGGCGTAAGCCTGCTCGCCGGTCGTGATGAGGCGGACGGCGTTGTCGCCGGCGGGCGGACTGCCGCCGGTGCCGCAGACGGCGTGGACGGTGGGAAGGGCGGCGGTGGTTTCGCAGGCGGCGCGGGCACCGGGCAGGTGCGGGGCGACACGGCGCTTGAGGGCGGCGAGGCGGCGGAGCTTGCGCCCGCCGAAGATGAGGAAGAGCGGGACGCCGACGTAGGGCACGAGGACGATGCCGAGGAGCCACGCGAGGGTGTTGCTCGGCTGGCGTTTCTCGCCGACGAGGCGGGCGATGGCGAAGACGGCCAGCAGGAAACCGCCCACGGTGAGCAAGTGGGAAAGGTAACTGGTGCTGACGACTTCGCTGGCTTCCTCGGTCATGGCGTGGTGGCTGCGGGTTACAGTGTTGATGGAAAAGCTGTAAGCAAGTCGCGCGGGCAAACCGAAATTAGCCAAATTGGGACTTGAACTCACCAGCGGGAAACGCCTTTTTGTCCCTTCTGTTTTGGTGGAATATCCAAGTGGCCAAAGGATGGGGACTGTAAATCCTCCCGCTCACGCGTTCGCTGGTTCGACTCCGGCTTCCACCACCACTTTTCCGAAAAACCTTCCTTGGCCGGGAAGGTTTTTTTGTGGGTGTTAAGATACCCGGTAATTTATATCAACCCGCCTTCGCGGAAGCTGTAGTAGCCGCGACCGGTGGGGTCGGCGGTGGTGTTGCCCAAGATGACATGATCGAGGAGGACGATGTCCACGGCTTGGCTGGCTTCGCGGAGCTGGCGGGTGATTTTGATGTCGGCCGAGCTGGGCGCAGGGTCCCCCGAGGGATGATTGTGCGCGCAGAGGATTGCGGTCGCCGATTCACGGATGGCTTCGCGGAAAACCTCGCGCGGGTGCGCCAGGGAACTCGTCGCGGTGCCGGAGGTGACTTCAACGCATTTGATGAGGCGGTTTTTACGGTTGAGGCAAAGCACCCAGAATTTCTCGACCAACAGGCCGTGAACAAGGGGACGCAGGTAGTCGGCGGCCAGTGAGGCGTCGTTGATGATGGGATCGACCGGGACGCCTTGGCGGAGGACGCGACGGGCGATTTCCATGACGGTGATGAGCTGGAGCGCCTTTACCCGGCCGATGCCTTTGAGTTTTTTGAAATCGGTTTCCTTCCATGTGATCAGGCCGGCGAGCGAACCGGCTTCCGAAATCAGGCGGCCGGCGAGGGTGAGCACGTCGTGGCCGCGAGTGCCGCTGCGGAGAAGCATGGCGAGGAGCTCGGTATCGCTGAGGGCGGCGGCGCCGTGACGCTCAAGGCGTTCCTGCGGGCGCTCGGAGACGGCGGTGGTCTTGAGGCGGTTGTCGGGCAGGTAGGCGGATGAGGTCTGGGTGCTCATAGCGTCGGGAGTTTTTGTGACGTTTGAGTCAGCAGGCGCAATGCCGCAGGATGCTGGCAACAAAAAGGCCGGCCCCGCAAAGGACCGGCCGGTTGATGAGAGGTGGAGGAAAACAGCTTCAGTAGATGCGGACGTAGGCGTTGCGGCGGAGGCGTTCGAGCCACTTGGTTTCGGAGTCGCGGGCCATCTGGTTGGCGAGGATTTTTTCGATCTGGTCGCGCACGTCGGCGAGGGGTTGGACGCCGGCGAGTTTGCGTTCTTCGACGTAGAGGATGTAGGCGGCTTCGGGGGTGACGATGGGGGCGGTGGCCTGGCCTTGATCGAGCTTGAAGAGCGGGTCGCTGAACTCGGTCTTAAGGTCGGTCTTGCGCTGCCAGCCCCAGTCGCCGCCCTTGGAGCGTTTGGCGTCCTGGCTGAGTTCGCGGGCGAGGTCGTCAAATTTTTCGCCGGCCTTGATGCGGGTCTCGACTTTGGCGGCGTCGGCGAGGAGCTGGGTGTCGGTTTCGCTATCGGCGCGGTTGAGCGCGATCATGCGCATGTGGACTTGGTCTTCCTGATAGAAGCGGTCTTTGTTTTCGCTGTAGAAGGTCTCGACGCGGGCGGGGCTGACGACGCTTTCGTTTTTACGCTGCTGGCCGCGCATGTAGTCGTAGATGATGTCGTCTTCCATCTTCTTGCGATACTCGCGGAAGGTCATGCCGATGGCGCGGAGGTAGGCGAGGAACTTGGAGCGGTCACCGTCGAAGCGGCGGAGTTGTTCATCGGCGATGGCGTTGTCGATGATGCTCTCGGGGATGTGGCGTTTGTCGTCTTTCTTGAAATCTTTTACGATGAGGACGCGGTCGATCATCTCCTGGATGATGTCGTCCTGGAGAGCTTCCATGCGGTCGTTGAAATCTTTTTCACTGGTGGCGGAGCGTTGGATGCCGGCCACGCGGGGGGCGATCTCCCGGCGCAGGTCGTCGACGGTGATGACCTTGTCCTCGACCACGGCGACGATGCCGTTGGCGAAGCGGAGGTCGAGGTTGTCGGCGGGCGGTTTGGTGGCGTCGGCCTTGGCGGGCGCGGGTGATGCCGGGGCATCCACAGGAGGCGTTTGGGCAAAAACGGCGACAGGGAGGAGGGCGGAAAAGAGGCCGAGGGACCGGAAACGACTCAACGTCATGGATTGGGCAGATTGTTCAGAAACGAGATAATCTCCTTTAACCGTAGAAGGGGCTTGGGGGTGGTCAACCTTGGAAACCGTGCGTTGATCATCACGAAGTCATCGCGGCGTCCGCTGTTGCGAATGCACTTCAGACGGGAGGAATCGGTTTCGACGGAGATGATGCCCTTTTGTTCCGCGCGGATGCGGATATCGGTGACGAGCAGGAGGGCGCGGACTTCGTCTCCAAATTTGCCGAAGCGGTCGCGGAGGTCGGATTCGATTTCTTTCAACTTGAGCGGGATGTCGGCCATCGCGAGGCGACGGTAGAGATCAATGCGCAGGCGGGTCTCGGTGATGTAGGTCGCGGGGATGCGGGCCTGGATTTTTTCGACTGGGACGGCGCCGTCGGCGGCGTGTTCGGCGTCTTTGATGGCTTGGTAGGAGCTGGCGGAAAGCTGAGAGCTAAGAGCTGAGAGCTTAGAGCCAGAGTCGGAGGGGGAGGCGGATTCGCCGACGAAGACGAAATCGAGCTTCACGTTGGCGCGGATGGCGGAGGCTTGTTTCTCGCCTTTCAGGCGGGCGACGGACTGGCGGAGCAACTGGCAGTAGAGTTCGAAACCGACGCCGATGATGTGGCCGCTTTGCTGGGAGCCGAGGAGGTTGCCCGCGCCGCGCAGCTCAAGGTCGCGCATCGCAATACGGAAGCCGGCGCCGAGCTGGTTGTGGGTGCGGAGGGCGTTGAGGCGTTCGCGGGTGATCTCGACCAGGCGCGTGTGGCGGTGGAGCAGGAGGTAGGCGTAGGCCTGATGTTTGAAACGGCCGACGCGGCCACGGAGTTGGTAGAGTTGTGAGAGGCCGAAGCGGTCCGCGCCTTCGATGATGATCGTGTTGCAGTTGGGGATATCGAGGCCGGTCTCGATGATGGTGGTGCAGACGAGGATTTGATATTTGCCGGCGACGAACTCGGTCATCACGCGCTCGAGGTCGTGTTCGTCCATCTGGCCGTGGCCGACGCCGATGGTGACGTCGGGCAACAGCTCGGCGAGGCGGGCGGCGACGAGGTTGATCGTCTGCACACGGTTGTGCAGATAGAAGACCTGGCCGCCACGGCGGAGTTCGTGGCGCACGGCATCCACCACGAGTTTGTCGTCGTAGGTTTTGACGATGGTTTGGATGGGGTGGCGGTTGACGGGGGCGGTCTCGATGACGCTCATGTCGCGCGCGCCGGTCATGGCCATGTAGAGCGTGCGCGGGATGGGCGTGGCGGACATCGAGAGGACGTCCACGGTGGCGCGCATGGCTTTGAGGCGTTCCTTGTGTTTCACGCCGAAGCGTTGCTCTTCGTCCAC
>JAHFTG010000171.1 GCA_023269455.1 Opitutaceae bacterium
AAACCACCCAGGCTGGTCCCGGCGGCGGACAACTCGCCACAGTCTTCGGCCTCGACGGCCATGTGTGGATTGTTGATCGCACCGGCGTGCACCGCTCCAGCGACCACGCGAACACGTTCAAGCTCGTAAGCTCCGACATCACCGGAGCCCTCATCGCTTTCGGCTGCGCCGCCCCCGGCTCCACCATTCCGGTCGCCTACGTCTCCGGCCGACGCGGCGAAGAACGCGGCATTTTCCGCAGCCTCGACGGCGGCAAAGCCTGGACGCGCCTCAACCCCGACAACCTCCAGTTCAACCAGATCAGCGCCCTCGCCGGCGACCCCCGGGTTTTTGGTCGCGTTTACATCGGCACCCGCGGACGTGGCATCTTCTATGGCGAACCCGCCACCGCCGCCCGTCGCTGACCCCGCCGCGATCTTCCGCGCCCACCTCCCGCACACGCTGCCTCTCCCCGCCCCATGGCCAACGTCACCATCACGAACCTCGAAAAGGTTTACCCCGAAAAAAACGGCCCCGGCGTCAAAGTCGTCCACGGTATCAACCTCGAAATCAAGGACCGCGAATTCATGGTCCTCGTCGGCCCCTCCGGCTGCGGCAAATCCACCACCCTGCGCATGATCGCCGGCCTCGAGGAAATCTCCGGCGGCACCATCGCCATCGACAACAAAGAGGTGAACAACGTCCTCCCGAAAGACCGTGACATCGCGATGGTTTTCCAAAACTACGCGCTCTACCCGCACATGTCCGTTTACGAGAACATGGCCTTCGGCCTGAAGCTGCGCAAAATGCCCAAATCCGAGATCGATGCCCGCGTGCGCGACGCCTCCGCCATGCTCGGCCTTGACGCCTACCTCGACCGCAAGCCCAAGGCCCTCTCCGGCGGCCAACGTCAACGCGTCGCCGTCGGCCGCGCCATCGTGCGCAAGCCCAAGGTATTCCTCTTCGACGAACCCCTCTCCAACCTCGACGCGAAGATGCGCGTCTCCACGCGCACCGAGATCTCCAAGCTCCACGCCAAGCTCGGCGCGACCATGGTTTACGTCACCCACGACCAGGTCGAAGCCATGACCATGGGCGACCGTATCTGCGTCATGAAGGACGGCCGCATCATGCAAGTTGATACTCCTCTCAAACTCTACAACCACCCCGCCAACCTCTTCGTCGCCGGCTTCATCGGCAGCCCCGCGATGAACCTCTTCAAAGGCCGCCTGCAACGCGCGCCCGACGCCGCCGACCTCCTGGAATTCGTCGAGACCAACGACCAATCCGCCACGCCCGTGCGCGTGACGCTCGACGTCCGCCTCTCCGCCCGCGGCGCGAACCACGTGGGCAAGGATGTCGTCTTCGGCATCCGCCCAGAAGACGTGTTGGACACGTTGACCGTCGCCAAGCCCAATCCCGCGCACACCAACGAGGTTAAAGTCGAAGTGTGCGAACCCATGGGCGCGGAGACCTACCTCTACCTCACCACCGGAGCCACCAGCTTCATCGCCCGTGTCTCCCCCACCGACCAGTTCGACGTCGGCCAATCGGTAAAGGTCACCTTCAAACTGGAGGCCGCCCACCTCTTCGACCCCGCCACCGAGCAGGCGCTGAGCTAAACCCACGTCCGCCTTTCTATCGCATGAGCCCGGCTCCGCAGCCCTTCCTCACCGCCACGTCCCCGGTGCCTGCGTTCAAGGCGCAACGCAAAGCCGACCTCGGCGACGGCACCTTTCTGAATCCCATCCTGGCCGGCGACTATGCCGACCCTTCCGTGCTCAAGGACGGAGACGACTACTACCTGGTCCACTCCTCCTTCTTCAACACCCCCGGCCTGCTCGTCTGGCACTCCCGCGATCTGGTCAACTGGCAGCCCCTCGGCCCGGCCCTGCGCCAACCCGTCGGCTCCGTCTGGGCCCCCGATATCTGCAAACACGAAGGCCGCTACTACATCTATTTCCCCGTGCTGGCCGACAACCGCATCACCAACATGGTCGTCCACGCCGAGTCTCCGCGCGGACCGTGGAGCGCTCCGATCGACCTTAAAATCGGCAACATCGACCCCGGCCACGCCCTGGACGAAAACGGCAAACGCTACCTCTTCATGAGCGCCGGCTACCGCGTGCCGTTGAGCGCCGACGGACTCTCCGTCACCGGCCCGGAGGAAAAAGTTTACGACGGCTGGCAATACCCCGAGGAGTGGGACGTCGAAACCTTCGCCCAGGAAGGCCCCAAAATCCTGCGACGCGGTGACTACTACTACATGGTGCTCGCCGAAGGCGGCACCGCCGGCCCCGCCACCAGCCACATGGTCATCATGGCCCGGTCCCTCAGCCTCGACGGCCCGTGGGAAAACTCGCCGCACAACCCGGTGATCCGCACGACATCCCCGAGTGAAAAATGGTGGTCGCGCGGCCACGCCACGCTCGTGCCCGGTCCGGACGGCCAACAATGGTATCTGGTTTACCACGCCTATGAGAACGGCCACTACAACCTCGGCCGCCACACCCTGCTCGAACCGGTCGAATGGACCGACGACGGCTGGGTAAAACCAATCGACGGCATCGACGTCGCCGCCCCGATTCCCATGCCCGCCCGCGGCATGCCAGTGCCGCACGGCTTCACGTTCTCCGACGATTTCTCCACCGACAAAATCGGCGTGCAATGGTCGCTCTTCCGCGCCGCTGGCGAAGCCCCGGCTACCGTTTGCATCGAGGACGCCACCCTGCGGCTGCAAGCGCGCGGCACGTCGCCCAAGGACGGCTCGATCCTCGCCTTCATCGCGGGCGACCACGATTACGAGGTGCAGGTGGAAGTTGAAAGCGACGCCGAGGCCACGGCCGGGTTACTCGTCCACTACAGCGAGCGCCTCTTCGCCGGACTCGGGATCTCCGACCAACAACTCTTAGAATACGGCAAAGGCGACACCACCGCGTTTCCCAAGCCGCCGCACCTCGGCTCGCGCTTTTTCCTGCGCCTGCGCAACGCCAACAACGTCATGACGACGTGGCATAGTGCCGACGGCCAAGAGTGGAAACGCCACTGGATACAATTCGAGGTATCCGGCTACCACCACAACGTGGCCGGCGCGTTCCTCAGCCTGCGCCCCGCCCTGTTTGCCGCCGGCCAAGGCACGGTCCGTTTCCGCGACTTCCGCTATCACGTCTTATAACTTCATAAAACGTGTCTGGCCCACGGACTAGGAGGCGGCGCGTGCATGGCAGGACGAGCGGCGCAGCATCCCATCGGTTTGCTTTTGCAATCCCGCATACGGACTTGCCCGCCGCCGCGCCGCCGCGCAATTTCCATCCTTACCCATGAAGAAAGCCCTCATCACCGGAATCACTGGACAGGACGGATCGTATCTCGCCGAGCTCTTGCTCGCCAAAGGCTACGAGGTTCACGGCGTCATCCGCCGCTCCTCCACCTTTAACACCAGCCGCATCGACCATCTTTACAGCGATCCCCACCTCAACGGCGTCCGCCTCTTTCTTCACTACGGCGATCTCGCCGACTCCGTGCAGATGGTGAAACTTCTCTACCAGCTCCAGCCCGACGAGGTCTATAACCTCGGCGCCCAGTCCCACGTCCGCGTTTCCTTCGATGTCCCTGAATACACCGGCGATGTCGTCGGCCTCGGCGCCCAGCGCATCCTCGAAGCCATCCGCGAAGCCGGTCTCGTCGAAAAAGTCCGCTACTACCAGGCGTCCTCCTCGGAGATGTTCGGCAAGGTCCAGGAAGTCCCCCAGACGGAAAAAACCCCGTTCTGGCCGCGCTCCCCTTACGGCTGCGCCAAGATGTATGCCTACTGGCTCACCGTTAACTACCGCGAGAGCTACAATCTCCACGCGTCCAACGGCATTCTCTTCAACCACGAGTCCCCGCGCCGCGGCGAAACCTTCGTCACCCGCAAAATCACCCGCGCCGTCGGCCGCATCAAACTCGGCCTGCAAGATTCCATCTACCTCGGTAATCTCGACGCCCAGCGCGACTGGGGCTACGCCAAGGAATACGTCGAAATGATGTGGATGATGCTCCAGCAGGACAAAGCCGACGACTATGTCGTGGGCACCAACGAGACTCACAGCGTAAAGGAATTCTGCCAGGTCGCCTTTGCCCGCGCCGGCCTCGACTGGGAAAAATACGTCAAATACGACGCCCGCTACGAACGCCCCGCCGAAGTCGAACTGCTCATCGGTGATCCCGCCAAGGCCAAAAAACAACTCGGCTGGGAACCCAAGGTTAAGTTCAAAGAGCTTGTCGAAATCATGGTCGATCACGACATTGAGCTCGCCAAACGCGAGGCCCAGATCGCCAAGCTTCCTCCTATCCTCTAACCTGCAACCATCGCCCTGTCGGCATGAAGATCTACATCGCGGGTCACAACGGCATGGTCGGCTCGGCACTCGTGCGCCGGTTTCAGAACGAACCGGACACGACGCTGCTCCTGCGCTCCCGTCAGGAACTCGACCTGCTCTCACAAGCCTCCGTTGACGCGTTTTTCTCCGCCGAAAAACCCGACGTCGCCATCATCGCAGCCGCCAAGGTCGGCGGCATCCACGCCAACAACACCTACCCGGCCGATTTCCTCTACGAGAATCTCGCCGTCGCCTCGAACACGATCCACGGCGCCTACCGCCACGGCGTCAAAAACCTGCTGTTCCTCGGTAGCTCGTGCATCTACCCGAAGCTCGCCCCGCAGCCCATGCCCGAGGACTGCCTGCTCACCAGCGCACTGGAAGCCACCAACGAAGCCTACGCCATCGCCAAGATCGCCGGCCTGAAGCTCTGCCAGTATTACCGCAAACAATACGGCGTGCGCTTCCACTCGGCCATGCCCACCAACCTCTACGGCCCGGGCGACAACTACCACCCGCAGAACTCCCACGTTCTCCCCGCCCTTATCCGTCGGTTCCACGAAGCGCGCCTCGCCGGGAAAACCGAAGTCGTCGCCTGGGGCACGGGCACGCCGCGCCGCGAATTCCTCCACGTGGACGACCTCGCCGACGCCTGCGCCTTCCTGCTCAAGCAGGGAAATCCCCCCGATTGGATCAACGTAGGCACCGGCACCGACGTGACGATTAAAGAGCTCACCGAGACCGTTGCCGAAGTGACCGGTTTCACCGGCAAAATCCTCTGGGACGCGACCAAGCCCGACGGCACGCCGCGCAAACTCATGGACGTTTCCCGCCTGAGTAAACTCGGCTGGACCGCCCGCCTTGACCTGCGCACCGGCCTGGAAAAAACCTACGCCGCCTTCCTCGCCGAGCAGGCCTCTGGCGCGCTCCGGCAATAGACGGGATGGCCTCGCCTGTTGGCGGCTGGAGAATCTCTCCGTTTGCCGAAACCGT
>JAHFTG010000172.1 GCA_023269455.1 Opitutaceae bacterium
TCGCAGTTCGACACGGTCACGGTGGTCTTCGAGGGTGCGGTTGTTTTTCAAGGCGCGCTCGCGGCGATGCTGGCGCACTTCGGCATCGTGGATGCGCTGGAGCTCTACGACCGCTTGAGTGAAAAACCGCGTGCGCACTGGCAGGAACGATGGGCGGAATCCGAGCGCATCCAGATGCGTGCGGAGGGCGAGGAACCGCTGCCGTCCGCTCCTCCCGAGGCGCGCATCCGTCCATCTGCAATCTCTCAGCTCGGCACGTTGTTGAAACGGCGCCTGCGCCTGATGCTCCGCGATCGCGGGTATGTCGCGCTCACGCTGGCGATCACGTTTGGATTTCCGTGTCTCGTGGTGATTTTCGCGCTGGGCGGGCTGCCCCAGATGAAGGGGTTGGCGCTGGACCAGGCGGGGGGATTTTTGGAGACGTTGCAGGCGCGCGCTTCCTACCGGCAATCGGCGGCGGAGACCGCTACGCTCGTCTCGGGGTTGATCATTTTTCAGGTGATTCTGCTTTGCCTGATGGGCAGCAATAACGGCGCGCGTGAGATCGCGGCCGAGCGCGGGCTCTATGAGAAAGAGCGGATGTCGGGGCTGCGTCCGTCGGCGTATGCGTGGTCGAAGTTGATCTATGTTGCTCTGCTGGGCGCGGGGCAGGGCGCGTGGATGACGATTTTCGTGAAGCTCCTGTGTAATTTCCCGGGTGATTGGTGGCCGCAGCTCGCGGTGCTGAGCGCGGTGGGTGCGTCGATGAGCGTGGTGTGCCTCGGTCTTTCGGCGGTGCTGCAATCGCCGGACAAGGCTTCGCTGCTCTCGATTTATCTGGTCGGCTTTCAACTGCCGCTTTCGGGCGTGGTGCTCGCGCTGCCGCCGGCGTTGGTGTGGGCGGTGCGGCCTTTCATCGCGACTTACTGGGGCTGGGCGGGCTACCTGATGGCGATGACGGAGTCGCGGTTTTATGACGCGGTGGTGATGCTCGACAAGGGCTGGCTCTCACCACCGGCGGGGGCCGTGGCGGTGCTCGGCGCGCATCTCGCGGTGGGCGCGGCGCTCCTGTTTTGGGGTTGCCAGAGGAAACGCTGGCCCTAGCCCTTGATAACCCCTTTATGCCGACACTGCTTTCGTGTTTTTGGTCTCGTTCGTTGGTGCTCACGGTCATGCTGGGCGCGCTTGCGCTGGTGACCGGTTGCGGGCGTTCAGGGGAGCCGTTCCCCGTCCGGGCGTTTCTGGCGGCGCCCGATAATCTGCAAGGCAACCGCTACGAACTCGACGCCGAGATCGATGCGCAGCTCAACTGGCGCGAGGGCGTGGGCCGGATCATCGCGGTGCGCCCGCTGAAGGACGATGCGCGCCTGCCCATTTTCATCGCTGATTCGCTCAAGGCCAATCTCTTGGTCGCGCAGCGCTATCGTTTTGAAATCACCGTTCGCAAGGGAGGCCTCCTTTACGTCGAGCACCTCGATAAACTCTGACCATGCGCCGCTCCTTTTTACCTCTTGTTTTTGTCGGCGTCGGGTTGATCGCCTCGCACCGCCTCGTGGCGCAAGGCGCATCGCCGTTTGGCGGTGCGGTTGCGGCGGTTCCCGCCACGGCCGTGAGCGCGGGCAGCACCGCCGCAGGACTGGCGAACGCCGCCGACGCGAAGCCGGCCGCGGCGGACAACATGACGCGCGCGCTCAACATCAACAGCCTCGAAAGCGGCACGCTGTTGAAGATCATCAACCAGGCCTTCGACACCAACTCGGACTCGATCGACCCCGAGAACGGCACGTTCAACTGGAAGGGACACAGCTACGACATCGGCCAGTTCCGGGTTTTTCGCGGGCGGTTCGAACGCTACCTCTCGCTGCCTCCCACCAAGGATGACACGGCGTATGCCGCGACGCTCAACCAGATCACCGAGCTGCTCTCCACGCGAAACGGCGACGGTGCGGCGGGCAACGTGATGGCCGCATGGAAGCTCCTCTACAAAGCCTCCGACTACGATACCGACGGCGGCAACAGCCTTGGCGTGGCGAACCAGGTTTTTAATGCTTGGCGCATCCGCGACGAGAAGCAGGCGCTCACCGTCGCCAGCAACGAACTCGAACGCATCCGCAAACAGCAGCAGGGCAGCGTGGTCTATGGCGGCGATGCGCTCGCCAATGAAACCGGCCAAACGGTTGCGGATGCCGCGTCAACGGCGGCATTGACCGGCAGTCAGGCGGCGAGCGGCAATAGCTCTGGTGGGACGACTATTCAGACCGGGAACGATTCGACCAACACCGGGACTGGTAAAAAGGGTTCTTCGTCGTCCTCTGGCACCGCTGGCAACAGCAAAAACCAGAACGGCAACACGGTCGGCCCGACCGGCCAGCTTTTTCGGACGCGTGAACTGGCGGAAACCGAGGCCAAGATCCAGGCGCTTTCCGCCGCAGGTCTGCTTTCCGTCACCCAGGCCAAGCTCCAATTCCAGAGCCAGATCATGAGTCTGTTTCTCCAGCGTCGTTTTCAACACTGCCTGATCGCCGCGAGCTTCTATCGTTTTATTTTCAAGGGCTCTCATCAAGATCTCGAAGTCGGCAAGAAGGAGCTGGCCTCGTTCATGCCATCGAGCGATCTCGCCTTTACCGTCGAGACGATCGAGTTCCTCGCGCGCGAGGCGATGAACGATGTGAACAGCGGCATGGCGGCGGTGCGGTCCAGCTATGACGACAATCGCAAGATCGCCGCGCTGGAGCGCCTTCAAGAAACGTTTTTCCTCGGCGAATACCTGCCGGCCGTCACGCAGTTTGAGACGAGCCGCAAGGAGTCGCTGCTCACGCTCTACCGCAAGGTGGACGAGGCGCGAAAGCTGGCCGACCTGCGTGACTACGACGCCGTCATCCGCCTGAACACCGAGATCGGTGGACTTACCAGTGATTTCCGTGGCGGCGAAGTGAACGCCGCAGTGAGTTCGGCCCAGCGCATGAGCTCGCTCGCGCTCAGCGCCGCGCAGCAATGCGCCGCCAATGGCGACTATCCCAAGGCGCAGGAGTTCGTGGAGAAGGCGGCCCAGCTCTGGCCGCTCAATCCCGCGATCAAATCCTATTCCGACAACATGTCCTCGCAGGCCAACATGGGCACGCAGGCCGCGCTCTTTTTTGACGATGCTTTCAAGCGCAACGACTACCGCCGCATCTACGAGAAACGCGCGGAGCTGGCGGTGGCTTTCCTCAGCGACAAGGTGCGCGGGCCGCAGCTCAAGGGCGTGATCGACCGGATGGCGCGCGTTGAGATTTATCTGGCCCAAGAAGATGAACTGCTCGCCCAAAACAACGCCTTCGCCGCTTGGGAGGCCCTTGTGGCGGCTACCGCCTTCGCTCCAGACGATGTGGAACTCAACCAGCGCATGGCCCAACTCGCGCCGCGCGTAGCCGATTTCATCGGCCGGCTCGATCAAGCCAAGCGCTATACCGACGACAAGCACTACGCCGCGAGCCTGACCAGCTACCTCGCCGCGCAGGATCTCTATCCTGCCAGCCAGATCGCCCGCATCGGCATCGGCCGAGTGACTGAAGCGATCATGGATCAGAGCGCCGCCGAGATCTCACCCACTTCCGGTTCCGCCAAGGATATGTCCACCGAAGGCTCCGCAAAATAACGCGGGCCGGTCAGGTGGCCGACTCCACTTTTTAAGCTTCAACCCCATACCCCCGTGATAAAAATCGATGCCTACGACCTGTCTGCTTATATAAAATCGCAACGCGGCGGCGCATTGCTTACGATTCTTGATGAAGTGCGTGACCTCGTGTTCGTGAAAGACGTGGAAGGCCGGTTTATTTTCAGCAATCGCGCGCATCTGGCCCATCTCGGGCGCAAGGAGTCCGAAGTGCTCGGGAAGACCGATTTCGATTTGTTTCCCCACAAGCTGGCCGAGGCATTTTATATCGCCGAGACACACTTGTTTGAAACGCAGGTGCCGGTGATGCGGCTTCAGGAATCGCTCGACGCGAAGGGGCAGAAATTTTTCTCCACCGCGATCAAGTTTCTGGTCTGCGACAAGCATGGCAACGCGCTCGGGCTGGTGGGCAGCGTCCATCGCATCGCGCCGCAGGACTCGTTTGATCTGGAGGAATCCAAGTCGCAGATCATGGCGATCCTTCGTCATCAGCCAGGCGTGACCGCCAGCCAGTTGAAGGCGTTTGAGGCGTCCTTGCCCGCGCTTCTCGATAAAAAATAAAACCGGCTCCGCCCGAAGGCGGAAGCCGGTTGAGTCAGGCCGTGAAAGGCGGACTGCTTATGCCTTGGCGGGCACGATGCGGACGCTCTCGACTTCCACGCGGTCGATCGGCGTGCTCTTTTCGCCGCCACCGCCGTGGGTGGTGGGGAGGTTGGCGATCTTTTCGAGGACATCGTCACCGCCGACCACCTGGCCGAACGCGGTGTATTGTTTGTCGAGGAAGCGAGCGTCGCCGTGGCAGATGAAAAACTGGCAGCCGGCGGAGTCGGGGCTGGCGGAGCGGGCCATGGAGAGGACGCCGCGCACGTGGGGCTTGGCGTTGAATTCGGCCTTCACCTTGTAGCCGGGGTCGCCGGTGCCGGGCATGCCTCGGGCGCCTTTTTTGGTGTTGGGGCAACCGCCCTGGATCATGAAGCCTTTGATGATGCGGTGGAACGCGGTGCCATCGTAGAATTTCTCGTTGGCGAGTTTTTTGAAGTTCTCGACGGTCTTGGGGGCGACGTCGGGCCAGAAGGCGACGGTCATCTCGCCGTAGGCAGTCTTGATGATGGCTTGTTCGGTGGGTGTGCTCATGGGAAAACCTTCAGAAAGCCGCCGCCGGAGGTTGAGGGCAAGCCTTCCATTTGGGGTTTGGCCTTTGGGCGTTTGAGATTTTCTTTGGGGCGTGCCTTACTTCGATCACAACGCCACCACGCCGCTCACGGCGGTCGCGCGCGAGGCGTGGCTCCGGGCACAGGACGAGGCGTGGCAAAATCCATCCAGTCCCCACCGGGGCGCCGCGCAGGTCAAGATACGCCTGGAGGCGGCGCGTGAAAAAATGGCCATCCTGCTGGGAGGTCGCGCGGAAGATTATGTGTTCACGTCGGGCGCGACGGAGGCGGCGAATCTCGTGCTGGCGCATTGGGCGCGTGCGCTGCCGGCGGATGCGATCATCGCGATGAATCCCACGGAGCATCCGTGCGTGCGAGACGCGGCGGTGAGTTTTTTTGAAGGACGGGTGCGCTGGCTGGAGGTGTCCGGCGATGGCGTGGTGATGATTCCAGCGATCAAGGCGACCGTGGCAAAAGTCGCGGCGGTAGTCGTGA
>JAHFTG010000173.1 GCA_023269455.1 Opitutaceae bacterium
AGCGCCAGCGAGTCGTCCGACCTCACCGCCAAAAACATCGTCATCGCCACCGGCTCGGCCCCCGTCGAGCTGCCGTTCATGAAGTTCGACGGCGAGACCGTCATCTCCTCCGACCACGCCATCTCGCTCCCCGCCGTCCCGAAGAAACTCGTGGTCGTCGGCGGCGGCGCCATCGGCCTTGAACTCGGCTCCGTCTGGGCCCGCCTCGGCGCCGACGTCACCATCGTCGAGTTCCTCCCCAAGATCGCCGCCGCCAACGACGACGACATCGTCCGCAACTTCACCCGCCTCCTCCAAAAGCAGGGCCTTAAAATCGAGTGCGGCGCCAAAGTCACCGGCTTCGCCAAAGGCATCCTCACCGCCGAGCGTGACGGCAAGGTCCTCGAATTCCCCGCCGACAAAGTCCTCGTCGCCGTCGGCCGCCGTCCCTACGCCGACAACCTCAACCTCGCCGCCGCCGGCGTCGAGCTCACCGACAAAAAACGCATCAAGGTAAACGCCCACCTCAAGACCACCGCCCCCGGCGTGTGGGCCATCGGCGACGTCATCGACGGCCCCATGCTCGCGCACAAAGCCGAGGAAGACGGTGTCGCCGTCGCCGAGTGGATCGCCGGCAAGCCCGGTCACATCAACTGGGATCTCATGCCTGCCATCATCTACACCGATCCCGAGGTCGCCTCGGTCGGGTTGGGTGAAGACGCCGCCAAGGCCAAGGGCCTCGCGGTCAACGTCGGCAAGTTCAACTTCGCCGCCAACGCCCGCGCCCTCGCCAACGACGCTGGCGACGGCTACGTGAAGATCATCGCCGACGCCAAGACCGACAAAATCCTCGGCGCCCAGATCCTCGGCAAAAACGCCGGCGAGCTCATCAGCGAGATCGTCACTCACATGGAATACGGCGGCAGCGCCGAAGACCTCGCCCGCACCGTCCACGCGCATCCGACCATGTCGGAAGCCGTGAAGGAAGCCGCCCTCGCCGTCAGCAAAAGCGCCATCCACGCGATCTAAACAGAAGGACGGGCCTCTCCCGCTCCGTCACGCTTCTCCCCCAGCCGGTCGCTCGCCCGACCGGCTTTTTTGCGCCCTATTTCAGCATCGCAAACAGCTCCTTCGGCAGGAAGGGCTTTTGCAGGATTCCGTCCACGCCCAGCCCGTTAAGCTCCTCCAGCTTTTCCGTGTCGAGGTGGCCGCTCACGACCACCACGCGAATGGCATGCCCTCCTTCGCGCACGCGGCGCAACAACTCCGTCCCGCTCAGCACCGGCATGTTTTCGTCCGTCAGGATGAGATCAAAGCCCGTCTCGCGCAGACGAAAAAACTCCCACGCCTCCTCTCCATTTTGCGCGTAGGTGACGGCATGCCCGGCTTTCGAGAGCAGATTGTTGATCGTCTCCGCCACGAAGACGTTGTCCTCGACCAAAAGAATCCGCAGCCCGCCCGCGCCTTCGTTCGGCGCATGAATCGGCCCGCCGGCCTGCCGGGCTTCAACCACACCCGAAGCCAGCGCGTCCGGCACCGGAAAATAAACATGAAACACCGTGCCGCGC
Source organism: Opitutaceae bacterium (assembly GCA_023269455.1). GTDB lineage: Bacteria > Verrucomicrobiota > Verrucomicrobiia > Opitutales > Opitutaceae > Rariglobus. The sequence continues at coordinate 1,548 of JAHFTG010000173.1, forward strand.
CCCGGCTGGCTTTCCAGCTCGACCCAGCCGTCGAGACTTTTGACCACGTTCCAGACCACGGCCAGGCCAAGCCCCGTGCCCTGACCGGGCGGCTTGGTCGTATAAAAAGGTTCAAACGCCTTGGCCCTCACCTCCGCGCTCATCCCGGCGCCGTTGTCGGCGATGGTGAGTCGCTGGCAGCCGCGCGCAAAGGGCGCGCTCGACAAGCCGTCTCCACCGTGCGCCGATTCCGTGCGCGTCGTGGAGATATCGATACGCGGCGTCCAACCCTCCGGCGCGCCGCCCTCCAGTTTTTGCATCAGCGTATCGCGGGCGTTGATGACGAGGTTCACCACTATTTGGGCGACATGCGCACGATCAAGGGACAGCGGCCCCAGCCCCGGCGAAAGATTCACCGCAAGCCCGATGCGCCGGTCAAGCGTGTGGCGCAACAAACCCAGCGTGTCATCCACGATGGGGTTCAACAGCAGCAGCTCGCGTTTCCCGCTGGAGCGTTGCCCCACCGAAAGAATGCGTTGGTTAAGCTGCGCCGCCTGCTCGATGGCATCCTCGATGGAGCGCAGGGCCGTGAGCAGCGCCGTGTCCCCCGCACGGTCGCCGCGCAGCATCTCCAGGCGAAGCAGCATCGGCGTGAGCAGGTTGTTGAACTCATGCGCGACACCGGCGGCCAGTTGCCCGAGCGATTCGATTTTTTGCGTCTGGCGCACTTGTTTTTCCAACTCGTCGCGCTCGGTGATGTCCTGGCAATGCGAGGCCACGCCGATGACCCGCCCGCTTTCGTCCACCAGCGGCGTGTTATACCATTCGCAGAGGATGGATTTTCCCCCCTTGGTGGCATTCCGGTTCGTGCTGCGCGTTCCTCCCCGGTGGGCAAGAATCGTCTGCCAGACCTCCAGGACTTTTTCCCGCGCCTCCTCCGTCACGATGAGCCCTATGGCCTCCCGGCCAACCGCTTCGTCCGCCGTATATCCAAAAATCGCCGTCGCCGCCGGATTCCATGCCGTGACGCGAAAATCAAGATCCCACTCGATCACCGCCAGCGGCGTCTGGCGCACATGAAGCGCGAGCCGCCGCTCCGACCTGCGCAACGCCTCCTCGGCGCCGACCCGCTCGGTCATATCGAGATTCAGCCCGAGGATACCCGTGATTTTTTCGCCCATCCGCACAGGCGCGATGATGTTATAACTGTGCCGGACGCGCCCGTTGTGCTCGAACGTCACCTCGCCCCGCACCAGCTCTCCCCCGAACGCACGCCGGTTGTTGCTCTCCCACTGCTTTCGCGTCGCCAACGGCAGCTCAAGGTCGGCAAGCGTCTTACCCTCGATGTCGCCCCAGTTTTGCTGCGAAGCCGGATTGATCAGAACATAACGTCCTGCCGCATCCATCACCCAGAAATCAAACGGCAGATTGTCGATCGCCGTGCGCAGGCGGGCCTCGCTGTCGCGTAGTTCCGCCTCGATTTTTTTGCGGGCGCCGATTTCCGCCCTCAACACGCCTGTGAGCGCCGCGCCGAAGCCAAGCATGAGCACCGGGATGGCCAGCAGCCAGAGCATGCGTTGCCGCCCCAGCGAAATCGCCTCGACCCACTTCTCCGCAGGATAATCTACGCCGAGCGCCGCTTCCACGCGCCCCTGCGCATCATGCAGCGGCACCTGCGCGCTCACCCACACGCCCCACTCATCCCGCACCGGCATCTCGGAAAATGTCCCATGCCCGTCCAACGCCTGAAGCATCTCGTCATCCGCTTCTGGATATTCGCGCCCGATGGGAATGCGCAGCTCACGTTCGCCTTGGATCTTTCCATCGTGGTTGTAGTCCGTCTCGCTATCCACCATCAGCCGCACCTTCCCGTCGATCCGTCGAAACGTATAAACATCGCTGATCGTCGGATTGACCGCCTTCCACCGCTTCATCGCCTCGATCATCGCGAGATAGCGCGGATCGTCCGCCGGGGTGGAGAGCGTGATCTGGCTGTGCCCCATGCGCTCGATTTCCTGTGCGTAAGTAGGCGCCATGCCTTCCAGCAAAGACTCGATGCGCCTGCTCTCCGCCCGCCCTGCTCCACCCACCAAAAACCACCCCGCCGCCAGTAAAATCACCACCGCCGGCCACGCCGCACGCGGCAACCCGCCATGCGGTGTGCGCTTCCTCAACCAGCCTTCCAACAGTCCGAAGACCACGAGGCTGCCAAAGACAAAAAACAGGTAGTCGTGATTCTCCGCGATCCAGCCGGTCATAAGGGTGCAGTAGGCAATCAGCCACCTGCTTGCAAGGCAAGCCCCCCACCCGCCCGCGGCTAACGCGTTTCCTTCTCCACCGCCGTCACCTTCCCGTCCTTGAGCACGACCTTGAAATACTCGTGCTCCCTGCGATCCGGGTAGTTCAAATAAAACAACGGCGAGGGATCATAGTAGCCCTGATACCAGCCCCGGTAGAGCGGCGCTCCGCCCACATCTTCCCACGTCGTGTAACTCCACACCTCGCTGGAGCCGGCCGCATCCGTGCGCACCCATTTCCGGTCGGGATCGCCCACCGCGAGCCGCACCGTGTCCTCGTCAAAACCCACCGCCACCCGGCCCGCCTTCACGAGCGCCTGCCACTCCGGCGTGAGTTTCGCGAACAGCTCCGGGTTCTTCTTGATCCGCGCCTCCGGGCTTACGCAGCCCGCGACCAAGCCAGCCGCCACCACGATAAGAAAACTAAAAAACGCGCGTGATCTCATAATGAATTAAAAAATTAACCAAATCCTCAACACCCGCAACCCGCCCGCAAGCATCTCAAAACACGTCCTCCGCCTTGATGCCTCCACCTGCTACTTCTTCGCCGCCTGTTCGACCGCCGTGACATGACCGCCCGTCAACGTGACGCGCATCTTCTCGTTTTCCCCGACCGAGCCGGTTCCCACGCCCACTCCGCCACCCACGCCCGAGCCGCCGCCGCCCACGCCGAGCCCCAGCCCGAAGCCGAGCCCCGAGCCGCCCTCAAGATAAACCCACACCTCCGACGCGCCCGCCACGGTCGTCCGTTGCACCACGCGGTCAGGTTTTCCCAATGCCATCGTCACCTGCTCCGGCGTGAACCCCACCGCCACCTCGCCCGCGCGGATTTTGCCCTGCACCTCCGACGGATAGCCGTCAAACGCCGCCTGATTTTTAGAGATCCGCGACGAGGTCGAAGCGCAGCCGACTATTCCCACCATCAGCACCAACGCAGTAAAAAGGCGTAACACGGTAGTCATAGTCATAGAACAGAGAGGTTTTGAATTTTGATTTGCGGCAAGAACCCGGTGCGAAGATACATCGACCTCTTTACCTCTCAAAAGTTCGCGCCTATTTTCTTCCCATGAAGACCTTCTCCATCGCCATCGGCTCCGACCACGCCGGCTTTGCCTATAAAGAAGCCCTCAAGGCCGCCCTCCTCGCCGACGGCCATACCGTGCGCGACTTCGGCACCTACACCGACGCCTCCTGCGATTACCCCGATTTCATCCGCCCCACCGCCGAGGCCGTCGCCCGCGGCGAGTTCGAGCGCGGCATCGTCCTCGGCGGCTCCGGCAACGGCGAAGCCATCGTCGCCAACAAGGTCAAAGGCATCCGCTGCGGCCTCTGCTGGAACGAGCAGGTCGCCATCTGGAACCGCTCGCACAACGACGCCAACGTCCTCTCCCTCGGCCAGCGCACCGTCACCGAAGCCGAGGCGCTCACCATCACGCGCACCTGGCTCGCC
>JAHFTG010000174.1 GCA_023269455.1 Opitutaceae bacterium
AGGGCTTCGGAGCTCGGAGGCGGAATTTACCACTAATAGAATCGCCCAACGGGGCGATTTTTGGGGAGTGGCTTCGGCCAATGGCCTTCGCGGTTGGGCGGAGGAGCGGCTGATGCCGCTGTAGGGGGGGGATTTTGAGACGGCTTCGCCCCGTCACTTCCTTGGCGAATCTGGGCGTAAATTTTGGAAGCACGATGGGGATGAGGGATTTGTTTGAGATTGGCAATAGGACTGATGCCAGAACTTTGAGTTTTTTGCAGGTGATAGGTAGGATGGGTTGACGAAAGCTGAGGGTTTAGAGCTTCGAAGGGGAGCGGGAGTTTTTTAACGAGGAGATTGCGGAGGGCGCGGAGAGATCGGAATAGGAGGTAGGAGATCGGAGTTTCTAACCACTAAGGGAATCGCCGAACGGGGCGATTTGGTGGGGGTGGTTTCGGCAATGGCCTAGACGATTGAGCGGAGGAGCGGCTGATGCCGTTTGGAGGGGCGAAGAGGGTTTGGGGAGGAGTGAAGGACGATATGGGTGTGTGGGTTTTATGGATAATGTTTTGATGGAATGGATTTAGGCATGAAAAAGCCCGGCTTTTTAGGGCCGGGCTGGGTTCTCGCGAACGAGGAACGAGATGATTTCTTAGACGGGGAGTTCTACGTGGGGATCGATGTCGGCTTCGTAGTCGATGCCGGGGAGGCCGAAGCCGAAGAGTTTGAGGAATTCGCTGCGGTAGCCGACGATGTCGGTGAGTTGGGCGAGGGTTTCGGTGGTGACTTGGGGCCAGAGGGTGGCGACTTCGGCCTGGATTTCGGGCTTCATCTCGAGGTCGTCGATACGGACGCGGCCGGCGTCATCGAAGGTGAGGCCGGTGCCGCCATACATCTGGGTGCGGTAGAGGCGGTCGATCTGCTCGATGCAGCCTTCGTGCGTGCCTTTGGCCTTCATGATCTTGTAGAGGATCGAGATGTAGAGGGGGACGACGGGGATGGCGGAGCTGGCCTGGGTGACGAGGGCTTTGTTGACGGAGATGAAGGCGCGGCCGTAGCCGTTGGCCTTGAGGGTGGCGTCGATGGATTTGCCGGCGCGTTCGAGGTCGTTTTTGGCGAGGCCGATGGTGCCGTTTTTGTAGATGGGCCAGGTGACGGCGGGTCCGATGTAGGAGTAGGCGACGGAGGTGGCGCCGGGGGCGAGGAGCTTGGCTTCGTCGAGGGCGTTGATCCACATCTCCCAGTCTTCGCCGCCCATGACGGCGGTGGTGTCGGCGATTTCGGCTTCGTTGGCGGGCTCGATGGTGATGTCGCTGACGATGCCTTTGTCGGTATCGACGGTTTTATTGGTGTAGGACTGGCCGACGGGCTTGAGGCAGGACTTGTGGGTGACGCCGGTCTTGGGATGGGTGCGGCGGGGGGAGGCGAGGGAGTAGATGACGAGGTCAACCTGGCCGAGGTCGCGCTTGATGGCGGCGAGGACTTCGGTTTTGAGGGCGTCGGAGAAGGCGTCGCCGTTGAAATTTTTGACGTAGAGGCCGGCGGCTTGGGCGGCGGTGGTGAAGGCGGCGGTGTTATACCAGCCGGGGGTGGCGGTCTTGTCGGGTTCGGAGGGGCGCTCAAAGAAGACGCCGATGGTGGCGGCGCCGGAGCCGAAGGCGGCGGAGATGCGGGAGGCGAGGCCGTAACCGGTGGAGGAACCGATCACGAGGACCTTCTTGGGGCCGTTTTTGAGGGGGCCTTTGGCCTTCACGTAGGCGATCTGCTCTTGAACGTGCGCGGCGCAGCCGGCCGGGTGAGCGGTGACACAGACGAATCCACGAACTTTGGGTTTGATGACCATAAAGGCTTAAAGCTTCGCGGTGGAGCGGCGGGTGACAAGGACGGAGTTGAGGGATGGCGATGAGAGGCGGGCGGAAGCGGAGAGCTTCGGAGGTCGGATTTTTTACCACTAACGAAATCGCCCAACGGGGCGATTTTTGGGGAGTGGCTTCGGCCAATGGCCTTCGCGGTTGGGCGGAGGAGCGGCTGATGCCGCCGGGGTGGATCCGAGAATGAGGCGGGCTCAGTCGCTCAGGAGGAGGATGGGGCCCTGGGCCTTCGGGACGCCGCCTTTGCGCTCTAGGCTCACGGCGAACTTGGCGGCGAACTTCACGTCTTTGCCGGGCTTGAAGGCGACGCGGGCATCACCGGTGGCGGGATCGACTTGGAAGACGCCGCCGTCAACAGGGTTTGGATACGCGGGGTCGATGACCCAGAGTTGATAATCTTTGTCCGCAGCAAGGGCGGGGAGCTTGGCGACGGTGAGGACGCCTTCCTGGGTCTTGGGGTTCCACACGGCGATGGCCTGGGCTTGCGGGGAGTTGCCGGCGAGGGAGGCGAGGGACGCGATCTTGAGATCGGCGAGGGCGTTTTTCTGCTGGAGATCGGCGATCTGGGCGAGGGCATCGGCGCGCTGGATGTCGAGGCGGGTGCGGAGATCGGCGAGGTCGGCTTGGGCGGCTTTAAGGGTGTCGATCTGCTTGCTGGAGATGAGGCGCTCGGCTTCGAGGAGGTTGGCGGTGTTCTGGGCCTCGATGCGGGTGAGGCGTTCGCTTTCGCGGAGGGTGTCGAACTGGCTGCGGGTGTTGAAATTCGCGATGGCGAAGTAGCCGGTGGCGAGGAGGAGGCAGGCGGCGGCGGCCCAACCGCTCCAGGCGGGGAGGACGAAGGGGACGACGTGATCGGCGGAGGTGGGCGAGCGGTCGGCGATGTCGGCCATGATGCGTTCGCGGAGGAAGGCGGAGGGCTCGGCGGGCGGGGCCAGGAGGGAGACTTGGGCGGAGGTCTCGCGGAGCCGGTCAACGAGGCGGCGGAGCTCGCGGTTGGCGGCGAGGGAGGACTCGAACGCGGAGCGTTCGGCGCCTTCGAGCAGGTCGAGGGCGTAGAGCGCGGCGGCTTCTTCTGTGCGTTCGTCGATCATAGCTGCGGGGTGAGCACGTCGCGGAGTTTTAACAGGGCGCGACGGATGCGGGCTTTGATGGTGCCGAGGGGTTCGGAGAGTTTTTCGGCGATCTGCTGCTGGGTGAGGCCGCTGAAGTAGGCGAGCTCGAGGGCAGTGCGCTGGTCGGCGGGGAGGGAGGCGACGGCGGTGCGGACGGCGGAAGCTTTTTCTTTGAGCCAGAGGGTGCCGGCGGAATCGAGTTTGGCGTCGGCGGCTTCGTCGTAGCCGAAGTCGGCGGCGGGGGATTGGGCGAGGATCTCGGCGCGGCGTTTGCGGGAGCGGACTCGGTCGATGGCGCGGTTGCGGGTGAGGGTGAGCGCCCAGGAGAAGGCGTGGCCGCGGGAGGATTCGAAGTCGGCGGCTTTGTCCCAGAGGGTCACGAAGACATCGTGAAGGACGTCTTCGGCTTCGGTGGCGTCGTTGAGGACGCGGAGGGCGACGGAGAAGAGGGGGCGGGAGAAGCGGTCGTAGAGTTCGCCGAGGGCGGATTGGTCGCCGGCGGCGACGCGTTGGAGGATTTGGGCGTCCACCGCGTGTTTTTCCTCGTCGGGAGGAATGATGTCGGTGGGCGAGCCGGAACTCATGAGGCGCGGGCGAGAGCGGCGGACGGCATCCAGCCCGCGTGGGAGGACGCGGGCTTCAAAGGGGAAGCAGGGGATGGTTTGGACGTGGGCCACTTCATAAGTAGAACGCGTGGGCGCATCGATGGGATGCAGGGAGCTTCAGAATTTCGGCGGGCAAATCAATCGGAATACTAGGCGGGGCGACGGAAGCGGAGAACTTAGAGGCTAGAGCTGAGAGCCAGAGTTTCGGAGACTTGGGGTTTTCAACGCGGGGATCGCGGAGGGAGCGGGAATTAAGAAGGAGGAGGAGAGAACGATGGATTAGAAGATGGCCATGCCTAGGACACCGAGGGCGAGGAGGAGGGCGATGAGGGCGAGGGCGTAGCGTTCGCGGGTGGTGAGGCGGAAGAGCATGGGAGTTTTCTAAAGTCCGAGGGGATGAAGGTGGGCGAGCACGTCAACCACCAACGGGTCGTCGCGGAGGTCGGCCCACGGGCGGTTGCTGGAGATGCGGATGAAGAGCTGGTCGCCGCCTTTGCGGAAGCCGTAGCGGAGGGCGAGCTGGAGCAACGCGCGCGGCGAACGGGGATCAATCTGCACGATCGGGTGGCCGTCGTAGAGGTGCCAATACCAGACGTTGGCGAAGAACGGGCCGTTTTTGAAGGAGCGGTATTCGGGGTCGGGCAATGGCTGGCCTGCGGCAAGGAAGGGAGACGGCGCGGGCGAGCGGGGTTGGGTTTCCCAGCCGCTGCCTGGCCAGCAGGCATCAGGCGTGTGCGAGGCGACGAGGCTCACGGGGGCGCGGCCGGGCGGCCAGTAGGCGAGGTAAAAGGTGATCTGCTCGACCGACCCGCTGGCGGTGGTGCGGCTGTAACTGCGCTGGATGAGGTGATCGGTCTGGAGCGTGGCGCTGAACAGATAAAGGTCGTGCGTGGTGATGATGTTCCAGCCTGCGACCTGAGCGGGGAGAATCGCTTCGAGATCGGGCGCGGTGACGGAAGAGCGCGTGGAGCCGTGGGTGTTGAACGCGAAGAAGGTGACCATCAGCACGGCGGCGGAGAGTCCGACGGGGACGGCCCAGCGGGCGGGCGAAGAAGCTGAGAGTTGAGAGGCTAGAGCTGAGAGCTTCGGAGGCGGCGAGGCGGAAGCGGGTGGGCGATCTTCGAGGTAGAAGGCGAGTCCGCCGAGGATGAGGGAAGTGACGCCGAGGACGGCGAAGCCGGTGAAGTCGTGCCAGGAGCCGCCGATGTCGATGCCGGCGTTGGCGAAGAGCGTGAGGAGGAGTGAGCGCAGGAGATTCATCCCAATGGCGAGGGGCGCGGCGAGACCGACGATGAGCATGCGTTTCCAAGGACGGCGCACCAGCGTGGCGGAAAAGAACAGGCCGGCCACGATGCACGAGACGAGGCTGCGCACACCGCTGCAGGCTTCCTCGACGCCGACCGTGGTGTGGGCGAGCTCGATGACGGTGCCGGTGGTGCTCGCGGGGATACCGAAGAGATGCAGGGCGTGGATCACGACCTGCGTGACCCACAACTGAAGGGTCAACGTGATGTGCTGGTAAGTGCCGGGGGGGATCGGCGCGCTGAGCGGCCAGAGGCCGACGGCGACGAGCGAAGACCAGTTGAGCGGAATGTGTTTAACGCGGTCACTCGCCAGCCAGAGCAATGCGGCGAAGAGCAGCAGTGCGGGGGCGCACGCGAGCATCATGCCGACGAGGGCGTGGGACCAATCGACGGCGGCGGCG
>JAHFTG010000175.1:0-3195 GCA_023269455.1 Opitutaceae bacterium
GCCGCGCTCCACGTCATCCGCACCGGCGTCAACGGCCGCAGCGTTCACCAGCAGTGCCTCGATGTCTTCACCCGCCACGGCTACGAAACCAAGCACACGCCGCAAGGTTCCGTCGGCTTCTTCCACGGCACCGGCCACGGCCTCGGGCTTCAGGTCCACGAAGCCCCGCGCCTCTCCGCCGTCGATTACATCCTCAAAAAAGGCTCCGTCGTCACCGTCGAGCCAGGCCTGTATTATCCCGGCCTCGGCGGCTGCCGCATCGAAGACGTCGTGCAGATCACCGACGCCAAACCCAAGATGCTCTCGTCGTTTCACTATGACTGGGAAATTAAATAAAGTAGCCAGTGGTCAGTAGCGGGTAGTGAGCATAGAAATCTTAGCGTTTTCGGCTCCGACTACTCACTACTCACTACCCGCTACTCGCTACCCACTACTTTTCTAAATCATGCCCGAACTCGCCGAAGTCGAATTCTTCCGCAAACGCTGGAGCCCCGGTCTCGGCCATAAAATCGAACGCGTCCTTCTGCACCCCAAAGCCGGCGTCTTCAAAACCAGCAATCCCGCACTCATCGTCCGCCATCTCACCGGCGCCACGCTGCTCTCCTCCGAAGCCGCCGCGAAACAAATGCTCTTCCGCGCCAGCGGCGATGCTTGGCTCGGCATCCACCTCGGCATGACCGGCGAGCTCGACGCGCAACCCGCCGACTACATCCCGCAAAAACGCGACCACCTCGTGCTCGTGCAACACGACCGCGCCCTCGTCTTCGCCGATTTCCGCATGTTCGGCCGCGTGCAGTTTCACGTCGGCCCCGATGCGCCGGCCTGGTGGACCGACATCGCGCCCGCCGTCATCTCGTCCGCATTCACCATCGAAGCCGTCACCACATTTCTCCGCCGCCGCGCCCGCACTCCGATCAAAGCCGTGCTGCTCATGCAGGAACGTTTCCCCGGCATCGGCAACTGGATGGCCGACGAAATCCTCTGGCGCGCCGCCCTTCATCCCAAACGCCTCGCCGGCTCCCTCACCGAAAAAGAAATCACCGCACTCCACCGCGAAACCCGCTGGGTGGCCGAACACGCGCTCAAAATCATCGGCACCGCCGATTCCACAACCCTCGTCGATCCCCCAAAAAACTGGCTCTTCCGCCACCGCTGGGAAGACGGCGGCAAGTGCCCGAAGACCGGCGCGCTCCTCCTTCGCGAACAAGTCGGCGGCCGCACCACCTGCTGGTCGCCCGCCCGCCAAAAAATCAGTTGATCATGGCTTCTCCCAAACAACGTCTCGACGAGCTTCTCGTCACCCGAGGTCTCGCCGAAACCCGCTCGCAAGCCAAGGCATTGATCATGGCCGGTCGCGTCCTCCACGGCACCACCCGGCTCGACAAACCCGGCAAGGAATTCCCCGCCGACCTCGACCTCGCCATCGAACAACCACCCCGCTACGTCTCGCGCGGCGGCGAAAAACTCCACGGCTTCATCGAGAAATTTTCCCTCGATCTGCATGGCGCGCACCTCCTCGACGTCGGCGCCTCTACCGGCGGCTTCACCGACTGCGCACTCCAAGCCGGCGCCGTGGACGCCGTGTGTGTTGACGTGGGCCGCGCCCAGCTTCACCCGAAACTCCAGGCCGATCCGCGCGTCACCAACCTCGAAAAAATCAACGCCCGCCACCTCGCCCCCGGCGACCTGCCACGCGCCACCTTCGACGCCGTGGTCATGGACCTGTCGTTCATCTCGCTCAAAAGCGTGCTTCCTGCCGTATGGCCTTTTGTCGCCCCCGGCGGCGTGCTTGTCGCCCTCGTGAAACCCCAGTTTGAGGCGGGCAGAGCCGAAGTGGACAAAGGCCGTGGCATCATCCGCGACACCGCCGTGCAAGACGCCGTGCTGGCCGACATCCAAGCCTTCGCCATCACCCAACTCTCCGGCGCCCACCTCATAGGCACGATGGATTCCCCCATCACCGGCACCGACGGCAATCGCGAGTTTTTGCTGGGATTGCGTAAACCGCTTTTATCCGCGTAATCGCCTCTCAAATCCATGTCGCCCATCCGCCACCTCGCCTTTGTCGTCAATGAGCAGAAAGCCGGCGCACCCGAGCTGGCGGCCACGCTGATCCAACTCGCCATCGAGGCGGGCGTCACGGTCAAGCGCACCCACATTTTTCCCGTGGCGAACGGCTACCTCAAAGGCCAGGACGCCTGCTGCGTGATCGGTGGCGACGGCACGCTCCTCGGCGTGGCCCGCGAAGCCGCCCGCGAGCAAGTCCCCATCATCGGCATCAATCGCGGCAGCCTCGGCTTCCTCACCACTTTCTCCGCCGACGAAGCCCGCAGCCAGTTCTCCGCCCTGCTCGGCGGCGCGTTTCAAGTCACGCACCGCACGATGCTCGAATGCTCGACCGGCCCCGACCAGCACGACCTCGCGCTCAACGACGTGCTCATCAAGGAAGAGGTCAACTCCCGCATCGTCCGCCTCGAAGTTTACGCCGACGACGAGCTCGTGACCGACTACTACTGCGACGGTCTCATCTTCTCCACGCCCACCGGTTCGACCGCCTACAATCTCTCCGCCGGCGGCCCGCTCATTCACCCGAGCGCCAACGTCATCGCGATGACGCCCATCTGCCCGCACACGCTGAGCAACCGCTCCATCATCTTCCGCGAAGGCGTGAAACTGCGCATCTACAACTGCAATGCAGACTCCCGCCTGCTCGTCGCGATGGACGGCCAGCGCGATTTAAAAGTCTGCGCCGATTCCCCCGTGGAAATTTCCGTCGCCGCCCAACTCCTGCCCTTGGCGCAGCGCATCGGCTACTCCCACTTCGAAGTCGTCCGCGCCAAGCTCAAGTGGAGCGGCGGCCTCGCCGAACGAACGAAATCCTGATGATTCATCGTTCTTAGATTTTCATCTGCAAGGTGCTAATATTGCATGGGTCTTTCCTAACTGAGCGGGTGTAACCTGACCTTTGATGATGGGCTGCAATGCCTCCCGCGAGCAATCATGCACGATTTTCACGTAGACGTTCCCGCATCTTTTGAGCAGGCCGATGACCGGGATCTTGCCACCTGCTCCGCGTCCTCGCCTGCCTCGCACCCACCTGGCCCCGAAGTAGCTTTCGTCGGATATTAACTTCCCCGGTAAACAGGCCGGCTCTGTTTCACGGTCAAATCCGCCACACGCGCTCGCAAACGCCCA
>JAHFTG010000175.1:3295-5226 GCA_023269455.1 Opitutaceae bacterium
GTCCTCGCCTGCCTCGCACCCACCTGGCCCCGAAGTAGCTTTCGTCGGATATTAACTTCCCCGGTAAACAGGCCGGCTCTGTTTCACGGTCAAATCCGCCACACGCGCTCGCAAACGCCCATAGAGTTGATGCGTGGTGTTCTTTGTTAACGCCCACCAACTCAGGCATGGGCTCAAACCGCATCGCATCGGCAGCTTCAAGCTCAGTCGCGATCCTCTGTTTGCCGAGAAGCTGGAGGCGATTTTTGGACTTTATTTAAGTCCGCCGCAACGCGCGCTGGTGTTGTGCGTGGACGAGAAAACCAGATCCAGGCGCTTGATCGCACCCAGCCGGGACGGCCCTTGCGACAAGGTCGGCGACGCACCCAGACCCATGATTACAAGCGTCACGGAACCACCACGCTCTTTTGCGGCCCTGCACACGCTCGACGGCACAATTCTGAGCACCTGTCAGTCTCGGCACCGTCACCAAGAGTGGTTACGCTTCCTCAAGCAAATAGACGCGCAGACTCCTGCAGATCGGCCAGCTCCACCTGATCATCGACAACTACGCCACCCACCAGCGCCTCATGGCTCAACATGGTCGAGCACTTCTTCCGGGATCTCACCACCCGGCGCTTGCGCGACGGCATCCTCCACAGTGTCTCCCCCGCTCACGCTTCCCTCGATACGTTACGGAATTAACGGCGAACTACACTAGTTCAGTTCCGTATCCCTCTACTCATAGTATATAGAATGCATGAAAGAGGTAAAAACGCCGAACTGTTGTAATTTTTTACATTAACAGGGGCTAAACCCTAGAAAATTTTCGTATCAATCTAACCGTCGCTCATGAAACCAGCGTTTCACGGTATCCAAGGGACGGGTGTTGAGCACATTTGCCCGGGTGAGCCAGCCTTTGCGGGCGGAGTTGATACCGGCCTGAACATGCGCAAGACCGGCGGTTTCGTGGGCATCGGGATTGATCGCGCAGAGCAACCCGCGCGCGGCGGCTTTCCGCCAATGCCGCCAATCAAGATCGAGCCGCCAGGGACTCGCATTGAGTTCGATGATCACACGATGGGCGATGGCCGCGTCGATAATCTTGGGGAGATTCACCGCGTAGCCTTCGCGACGGAGAAGAAGACGACCGGTCGTGTGCCCAAGCATCGTGGTGCGCGGATGCTCGATGGCGCGGATGATGCGGGCCGTCATCTCCTCATCCGACTGGGTAAACGCGCTGTGAACCGACGCCACCACATAGTCGAGTAACGCGAGCACACCGTCGTCGTAATCGAGCCGACCATCGGGCAGGATGTCGCATTCGGTGCCGGCAAAGACGTGGGTTTTGAAGCGGGCGGAGGCATTGAGCGCGCGGATCTCGGCAACCTGCGCCGAGAGTCGCTCCTCGCTCAGACCCTTGGCCTGCACGCTGGATTTTGAATGATCGGCGATGCCGAGGTATTCCCAGCCGAGCGCCTCGGCGGCGGCGGTCATCTCGGCGAGAGTGTTGCGCCCGTCGGACGCCGTCGTGTGGTTGTGAAACGCCCCGCGCAGATCAGTGGCCTCGATGAGTCGTGGCAGTTCGCCCGCCTCCGCCGCTTCGATCTCCCCCAGCCCCTCGCGCAGTTCGGGAGGGATAAAGGCGAGCCCGAGCGCGGCAAAGAGCGCCGTCTCGTCCTTCGCATGCACCCCATGCGCACCGCCCCCGGCTTTTTCCTTGGCGGTGCCCTCGCCTTCCGCCGACACCAGGCCCCATTCGCTCAACGACAATCCGCGGGCGAGCGCGCGCTGGCGCATCTGGACGTTATGGTCCTTCGAGCCGGTGAAATGATGCAGCGCGAAGGCAAACTGCTCCGCCGGCACGAGGCGTAAATCCGCCTGCAAGCCGCCTTCAAAACGCACGCTGGCCTTGGTCTCGCCGCGTGCAGTGATCTCCTTGACGCCCGCCT
>JAHFTG010000176.1 GCA_023269455.1 Opitutaceae bacterium
GGCTCTGGCGGCTGCCACCCCGGAGCGCCAACACGCTGCACAAGCACATCCGCGCGGAGGAGTTTTATTTCGTGCTGGAAGGCACGGGCCGCCTGCGCGTGGGGGGCGAGACGCTGACCGTGCCGCGCCACGGCGGCGTGTGGGTCGGCCCGGACGCGTTACGCCAGGTTTTCAACGACACCGACGGCGAGGTGCTCTGGCTCATCATCGGTGCGCCGGAGGAACTGGAGTTCCTGCAAGGCTCGAAATCCCAGAGCAACCTCTCGCTCATCTACCCGGTTGATCCGACGCAACTGCCCAAGGAACTCGTCGGCGTGGAATGGCCGCCGAAGAGATGAATCATTTCAAGGGCCGCGCCGTTTTTCATTAATTTTGGAGTTAACCCGAAGACGACCAAGCCTCGTTCCCAGCCCCTTCATCGCCGCCCCCGACGGCCTCCTCATCGAGCTTCACGCGTAAGCCAACCTCCCCGCGTCTTTGGCGTTTAGACCGGCCTCAGCTTCTGCTCGATCTGTTTTTCGCTCACTTGGCGAATATCCCAAACCCAGCCGAATTTTTCCATCAGACGGATGAGGCTGAAACTCAGGTCAGGCTCGTTTTTTCGGATGCCGTGCCGCGCCGACTGCGGGAACGCATGGTGGTTGTTATGCCAGCCATCACCCAGGCCAAGATAGGCGAGCAGGCGGTTGTTACGGCTCTTGTTATTCGTCTTGAAGCGTTTGCTGCCGAACATGTGCCCAAACGAGTTCACCGACCACGTGGTGTGCTGCATCAGCGCCACACGCCCCAGCCCGGCCCAGACAAATCCTTGAACCGCGCCTTCAACCGTGCCGCTCCAGAGACCACCGATCACAGCGGGCAAGGCCAGTCCGAGAAACACCCACAGCAAATACCGGTCATCCAACCAGCGTATGACCGGATCACGATAAAGATCCTGAACCCTCGCGGCATTGTAGCGGTATGAACCACTGAAAACAATCCACCCAAAATGCGCGTGCATGAGACCGCGCAACTTCCCCGGCAACGTCTCGCCGGACAAATGCGGACTGTGCGGATCGCCCTCGCGGTCGCTGTGCTGGTGGTGCGCACGGTGACAGGAACACCAAAAAAGAATCGGTCCCTGCACGGTCATGGCGCCCAAAATCCCGAGGATGCCTTTCACCCACGACTTCGTCCGAAATGCGGCATGCGTGAAAAGCCGGTGATAGCCCACCGTAATGCCAAAGCCGCCGAGCAGCAGTCCCGTAAACAGCATCACCAGATCGATCGGACGCACCCAAATCTGCCAGCCCATGACGATCAAAATAAGGATCACAAAGGTCGGCACCAAAACCGTGCCCAGCGTAAGCACGTTGATCAAATCGAGCCCGAGCCGACGACCTTTCCACAGAACCAAATACTCAACCGGATCACCGAATTTTTTCAGCTCCGTGCGCGGCGTGTCACCCATTTGCCGGACAACGCATCAGAAGCACGGAGTGATTGCAACGAAGCCAGCAGCGTCGGCCCGCCATTTGTTGATTTAGATTTCTCCCTGCGTTCATCTCACGGCCCTAAGCGTGAAGACCAGATAGTTATCCAGTTCGATCAGGCTGTTAAACTGCCGCTTCCCTTGGACGAATTTTTTAAGGAGCCCGTCAACCGTCGAAAGCAGGGTTTTATAATACGCCGCGTGGTGCAGATTTTTTAGCGGCCCCACGTCACTTACATCCGGCCAAGCGGCCTTGCTCTCTTTGTAGCCCTTGGGATCGTTTCGGTAGTCGGCCAGCGATGCCTGAATCAGATCATCAGTGTCGCCACGGCTTAAGCGGTCACGGGCGATGAGCAGCAGGGCCGTGGTCGTGCCACGCACGCGGTCGTCGTTCCATTTGATTTTCAAGCCCATCTCTTCTTCATCCCTTATTTCCAGAACCGGGTCAATTGAGTGCTTGGCACCGGGTCATCATTTGTATCGCCGTTTGTGCGCGGTCCTGCGGCGATTGGCCTTCCATCCATGTTCTCTCCCGCTCTCGAAAAACAACGCCGCCAGCTCTACGTGAAAACCGTCGAGCGCATGGGACAACGGTTGCAAGCGATCACCGAGCCCGCCGCGATGCTTACGGCTCTCGGTTGGGGAATGCAGGAACTCGACCGCACCTACGAAGAGACGCCCGCCAAGGTGAGAGCAACCGTCGCCTGCGCGGCGGGTTGCAGCCATTGCTGTCACGGTCCTGTCGATGTGCAGGCGCATGAAGTATTTTTTGCGGCCGAACACATTCAGTTGAACTTCTCGTCCGGCGAACTCGCCGCAGTGATCGAGCGCACCGCCGCCCGGCGCTCCCGCGTCTCGGGCCTGGGCAGCGACGAACGTGACCGCGTGCGGCAGCCCTGCGCGCTCCTGCGCGATGACGGCAACTGTTCCATCTACCAAGGCCGCCCGGAAGCCTGCCGTGTGCATCATGCGAGCGACGCAGCGGTGTGCTCGGCCCATGCTTCTGATGCAGATGTGGATCTGGATTCAGTTTACATTCCCACGCTGCGGGCACGCATGTTTGCAGTCATGCTCGGGATGGATGAAGCCATCGAAGAGGCGGGCTTTGATGACCGCTCCTACGATTTCGGCTCGGCGTTAAACGAGGCTCTCACGAACAGCCTTTGCCGCGTGCTATGGATGCGGCGCAAGGCCGCCTTCCCTGATTCGTGCCTCGCCTAGCCTCCCCCTCAAACAAAGACCGGCAGACAATTAGCTCCGGCGTGGCTGCGGCGGACGACGTGAAAACGGGAACAGCTCGCCGCTTTCACTAGAAGGCGCGGGGCCGGACGCCGCCGGTCTCGCAAAGCTGGTGGTATTGGCCGGCAAGGTCGCGGAAAGGCCAGCCGCTTCGCGGAGTTTGTCTTTCTTGCTCTTGCCTTTCCCTTTTACGCCACCGGTCGAGAGCGGGGCGGGCACGATGGTTTCGAGCGGTTCAAAACCGGCGATCTGCTCGCGCTCGATGTGGAGGCGGTTGCGTTTCTCTATAAGGCGGAAGTGCGCATCGGTCTCCGCACTCACAAAACTCACCGCCACTCCGCTCTCCCCTGCCCGCCCGGTGCGGCCGATGCGATGCGTGTAATCGGCGGGCGAACGCGGCAGATCGTAGTTCACCACCACGGGTAGTTGCGCGATGTCGATGCCCCGCGAGGCGACGTCCGTGGCGATAAGCACTCGCACGCGGCTGGCCTTGAAATCGGCCAGCGCCTGCGTGCGTGCTCCCTGGCTTTGCTCGCCGTGAAAGGCCGCCGCCTCGATGCCCAGGCGGCAGAGTTTTTCGGCGACATGCTCGGTCGCGTATTTCGTGGCGACGAAGACGAGCACGCGCTTCCAATCGTGCAGCACGATGAGATTTCGCAGAAGCTGGGTGCGCTGCGGCGCGTCCACCTCGATGGCGCGCTGGATGATGTCGGGTTTCCCCTCCGGCGTGGAGGCGAGAGCGATGCGGACCGGATTGCGCAGGAGATTTTCCGCAAGCGTTTGCACGGCGGCGGGAAACGTCGCGGAGAAAAGCAGTGTCTGCCTGCGCGCCGGTAGCAGCGCGAGCACACGCGCCAGTTCATCGGCAAAGCCCAGCGCGAACAGCCGGTCGGCCTCGTCCAAAACGAGTGTGGCGACGGACGAGAGCGACACCGCGTTGTGCTCGATGAGATCGAGCAGGCGGCCGGGCGTGGCCACGATGATGTCCGCGCCCCCACCCAGCGCCATCATCTGCGGGTTGATGGAAACACCGCCCACGACGACGAGAGTCTTGAGCGCCGCTTCCTGAGAGAGATGGCACCCGTAGTCGTGAATCTCTCCGGCTATCTGAGCGGCGAGTTCGCGCGTGGGCACGAGGATAAGCGCCCGGACAAACCGACCGCGCCCGCGCGGGCCATCGGCTACAAGGCGTTCGATGATGGGCAGGACAAAGGCCGCCGTTTTACCCGAGCCGGTCTGCGCCGAGGCCCACACGTCTTCCCCGCGGAGCACCGCCGGAATCGCCGCCGTCTGGATAGGCGTGGGCTCCGCGTAATCACGATCCGCAAGCGCGCGAAGAAGCGGTTCAGAAAGACCAAGAGACGAAAACGACATGAGCGAAGAGTGAGCGGAATCCGCGACCGATTGCGAACTCTCCTCCACCGCCAGCCGTTAAAGTCTGCGCCTAGCTCTTCGCCACGCCGATCACGCCGGTGGCTACGCGCTTGCCGGCGTTGCCCACGGGCTGCGATTTCAAGTCGTCCGCATCGGCATGCACGACCACGCCGCGTCCGATGATCGAGGTGGGACCGTTGAGGCGGATGACGGTGTCAACATAGTCCAGCGTCGCATGGCCGGTCGCGTCGGCGGTCAGATTACCCAGATCGCCTTCGTGACGTTCGGCTGCACCGGGCGCGCCGTGCTTGGCGTGGCCAGGATTTAGATGGCCACCCGCCGACATGCCGTCCGCCGCAGTGATGTCGCCAAACTCATGGATGTGAAAACCGTGCTCGCCCGGCTTGAGGCCCGACACCTCGGCCACGATGCGCACGCCGCCCTCGACCTGCGTGAAACGCACCACACCGGTGACACTATTGCCCACCGTGGGAATGAGCAGCACGACCGCCGCCTTGACCGGTGCCACGGTCGGCATCACGGGCATCGTCGCCATGTCATCGGCCCGCGCGAACATTGAAGCAAGCAGCAGAGCGGCCAAAACACCAAAAGAACGGAAGAAGTGAGTAGTCATGGGAGGCAGTGGGAGTTGGGATGTTAAACGAAACGAAAGAGGCAGCCCAACAGACACGACGAAGGTATAAAAGTTCATCACGCCTACCCTGAGTTTGAGCGTGGACACCGCCCTCAACCCGTTCATCTCTCTCGCCATGACCACACCTCCTTGCCCTGCCTGCACGCTCGAAGACGTGCTCAGTCACCCCGATCATTGGGAATGCTCCACCTGCGGACATGAATGGCCCAAGGACGAAGCCCCCGAAGCCGCCCGTGTCGTGAAAGACGCCAATGGCAACGTCCTTGCCGACGGTGACAGCATCGCCCTCATCAAAGACCTCAAGCTGGGGAGCGGCTCACAGGTGCTGAAGGCTGGCAGCAAGGCGAAAAATATCCGCCTAGTGGACGGTGACCACGAGATCGACTGCAAGATCGAGGGTATGTCCATCGCCCTCAAAGCCTGCTTCGTCAAAAAGATCTAAGCCGGACGCGCCGGACCGTAGTCGGCCCGGCACACCCGGTCATT
>JAHFTG010000177.1:0-1768 GCA_023269455.1 Opitutaceae bacterium
CACCCCTGCTAAAGCTTTACGGGCCTATGCCGCTCAGCTTGGCTTCAAGGTCATTGCACCCTCCAGCGTCGAACAAGCACTCGCTCTTTATCGCCAGATGGATTTGCATATAGGAAGCCTACTCCATGCGCATCTTCATTTCATAAGCCAGGCGAGGCGCAGCTTTTTAATACCGATAGACGGCCGCTCAATCGGCATAGCAGAGTCATTGGATTTCCCCCTTTGCACGCCCGACACCCTAGACCAATTTCAAGATTTTAACTTTGAGCGAGTTCGCTTACGTGCACGTGAACATTTCACCACCATGTCACTTTTTCTAGAGAGCTTAAAATCATGAATTTATTCCAACGCTTTCTTGCCCGTATTCGCCCCCTGCCCAAACGACTTGAACCCGAAGCCGTGCCGGTGCTCATCAAAGAAATCAGACTGGCCAAACTCACCTATTGCGGCGCCCCCAAACTGGAAAACCTGGCCGAAGCATGCACGCGCATAACCCGCGACTCTGCGCCAGATGAATATCTTGAAGCCGGCGTGGCGCTCGGGGGGGTCGGCCATCTTATTGGGCAGGCTCAAACCCCCGCATGTAAGCCTCTTTTTATATGATGTTTTCGAAACCATCCCCGCACCCGGCGAAAATGATGGAGAAGACACCCATCGTCGTTATCGCGAAATAATGACGGCAAATCCGTCGGCCTCGGGGACAACCGCTACTATGGCTATATACCCAACTTGATCGATGTGGTGACTAAAAATCTCGGTCATTTTGGTCTTAATACCAACACGGATCGCATCCAATTGATCAAGGGACGCTTTGAGCAGACCTTGGATCCGCCCACCCCCGTCGCACTGGCACACATCGATTGTGACTGGCACGATTCCGTCCGCACTTGCATCCATAAAATCGCTCCCCCGCCTATCAGTCGGCGGAATTATGATATTTGATGATTACTCTTCCTTTACCGGGTGCAAAAAGGCAGTGGATGAATGGCTTGCGGTCGATAATCGTTTCTCGATTTTATTCCACCGGCGCTCGCTGGCCGTTGTTCGACTTGTGTGATTCCTGCTTCCACCAAATACTCCATGCTAAAAAATATCTTCATTAAAAAAAGCGCCCGTGATGCTGCTGCCATCACCGACCCTAGACCCGTTTTTCACCTGTCCCCTTATTTTTTGGGCGAATTGGTGTGGTCGCAGATATTCTGCTCCCTCGAAACCGAACTCGAAACGATTGGTGCGGACCTTAAGGAGATATCCACGATCTGCGAAGCCAAGCGCCAATATATGGATTATAAAACCGGCTCGATACCGCTCGCGAGCATGTTGTGCCTTTACGGGGCGGCCCGCCATGCCCGGGCCCGATCGGCGTTCGAGATCGGCACCTTCATAGGAAAATCCACCTTGTCGATGGCGAAAGCCATTGAGGCAGGCGGAGGCGGACAAATTTATACTTGTGACGGCAGCAACGACTTTAATATCCCGGTGGAAAAAACCACCACCTCGATCGTCGGTTTTGGAAAAACCAGCAGCACGGACGCACTGAAAGCCGCGCAAACCCGCAACCAGAAATTTGATTTTATTCACATCGACGGGCGCATTCGCCAAGACGATATACCCCTGCTTGAGTCTATACTGGAGCCTCACGCCACAATCGCCTTGGATGATTTCGAAGGCATGGAAAAAGGCGTCGCAAATCTTTCCCTACTACGCAAGCAGCCCCGCTTCGGTGAATATATACTGGCTTATCCCATCAGCGATAAACTACTTGGCA
>JAHFTG010000177.1:1778-5218 GCA_023269455.1 Opitutaceae bacterium
CGGTTGCATCGAAAGATCGACCACCGCACTATTAATACACTCCAGCCATTTCGAATTCACCAACCAATGAAAGTGCATAAAACCGCACAACGTTGATATCGATTATCACAGCTCTTTATAATCGGCTTGATCTCTCGACGCGGTTTCTTGCCAGCCTCGAAGCCCATCCCCCTTCCGCCTCGTGGGAAATCATCTGGGTCGATGATGGCAGCACTGATGGCACCCGTGACTGGCTGCTCACCTTACCCGCTCCGCGTCATCGGGTCATTCTCAACGACCGCAACCTCGGATACGCGGCCAGCAACAACCGTGGCGCGCAGGCCGCCACGGGCGAAATCCTCGCGCTGCTCAACAATGATCTGGTGCTCACCCCCGGCTGGTTTCTCCCGATGCACGCCACGTTGGATCAGCATCCGCAAGCTGGCGTGATCGGCAATGTGCAGCGCAATGCCGTCACCGGAGAGATCGATCATAGCGGCGTTTATTACTACGCCCGCGGCAGACCGACCCATGACCGTGTTCTGCCGGACGGAGGCTCTCGCATCCGCCCGGTGATCGCAGTCACCGCCGCCTGCATGCTCATGAAGCGGGAGCGTTTTCATCAACTCGGCGGTTTCGACGAACAGTTCATCAACGGCAGCGAAGATGTTGATCTGTGCCTGCGCAGCCGGGCCGCCGGCTGGCAAAATCTGGTCGCGCTCGACAGCATCGTTCACCACCACGTCAGCGCCTCCCCCGGCCGCTCGCTCCACAACCAGCGCAACGGCTACTTGCTCATGCGCCGCTGGCAGAAAATACTTCCTGACCTCGCGGCCGAGTCCTGGCGTGAAGTGCCGCTGCGCGACCTGTGGGAAGCCAAACTCACCGGCTTCGCCTGGCTCGCCGCCCGCCTGACGCGTCGCTGGCATCGCCACCCCGGGCAAACCTGCCCCCGCTGGATGAAACGCAACGTCACGGCCCTCGTTGCGCGCCAACTCGCGCGTTGGCACCGCCTGTTTCCCGAGATCAAGGCAACCTCCTCGCGCTGATAACTTTTGCCTTTACCCCGCGTTCTGGCCTTTTTCGGCATTCTTCATGGCGTTCTCCCTCTTTTCTAAAAAGCAGAACTCGATCGCTGAACGCTGTCGCGACGACGCCTCGACCAAGCTTCGTCTGCGTTACGCCCCCTACTACCACGCCATGGAGGCGCAGCAGGGCACAACCGTGCGCCTCGACGGCCGCGACCTGATCATGCTCGTGAGCAACGACTACCTCGGGCTCTCCTTTCATCCCAAAGTCATCGAAGCTTCCCGCGCCGCCACCCTCAAATGGGGCACCAGCCCCACCTAAGCCCGCGCCTCCAAAGACGAACAACTCGACTGCATCGCCGAAGCCTTCGCTTACATCAAAAACCCCGGCTGACGCGCACCTCTCTCAATGCCCAAAACCCTCCTCGTAACAGGTTCGTCGGGCCTCATCGGCTCGGAAGTCTGCGTCTATTTCGCCCGCGAACTGGGCTACACGATTCACGGCGTGGACAACAACCAGCGCGCCGTCTTCTTCGGCCCGCAAGGCGATACGCGCTGGAATCAGCAACGCCTCGCCACCGAGCTTCCCGGCTTCGTGCATCACGAACTCGACATCCGCGACCGCGCCGGCGTCCTCGCACTCGTCCAGTCCATCAAGCCCTCCGTCATCGTTCACACTGCGGCACAGCCGTCGCACGACCGCGCCGCCGCGATCCCCTTCGACGATTTCGATACCAACGCCGTCGGCACGCTCAACCTCCTCGAAGCGGCCCGCCAAGCCTGCCCCGAGTCGCCGTTCGTCCACATGAGCACGAACAAGGTTTACGGCGACGCCCCCAATCGCATCGCGCTCCAAGAACTCCCCACCCGTTGGGACTACGCCGATCCGGCCTACGAGCACGGCATCGCGGAAACCTTCACGATCGACCAGTCCAAGCACTCCCTCTTCGGCGCATCCAAGGTCGCCGCCGATGTGATGGTGCAGGAATACGGCCGCTACTTCGGCCTGCCCACCTGCGCGTTGCGCGGCGGCTGTCTCACCGGCCCGAACCATACCGGGGTCGAGCTCCACGGCTTCCTGTCCTACCTCGTAAAGTGCAACCTCGAAGGCCGCGAGTATAAGGTTTTCGGTTACAAAGGAAAACAGGTGCGCGACAACATCCACTCGCTCGACGTTGCCCGCTTCATGGCCGCCTTCGTCGCCGCCCCGCGCGCCGGCGAGGTCTATAACCTCGGCGGCGGCAAGGCCAACAGCACCTCCATTCTCGAAGCGTTCAAGATCACCGAAAGCTTCACCGGCAAGCCGCAGGTTTTTACCTACCTCGATCAAAACCGCGCGGGCGACCACATCTGCTACTACTCCGATCTGCGCAAGATGCGCGCGCACTACCCGGCATGGGACATCACCCAGTCGCTCGAAGAAACCATCCGTCAGATCGTGGCGGCCTGGCGCACGCGAAACACCGCCTAAAAACCTCCCCTTTCAGCAGTTCCACCGCACGACGCGCCTTGATTCCATGAAAATTTTCATCACCGGCATCTGCGGTTTCGTCGGCAGCACGCTTGCTCGCAGCCTCCTTCAAAATCATCCGGACATCGAGCTGCTCGGCCTCGACAACTTCATCCGTCCCGGCAGCGAAACCAACCGCTCGGAACTCAAGGCACTCGGCGTGCGCCTGTTTCACGGCGACCTGCGCAACGCCAGCGATCTCGAAGTAATCCCCGCCGCCGATTTCGTGATCGATGCCGCCGCGAATCCCAGCGTGCTCGCCGGCGTGGATGGCCGCACCAGCTCCCGCCAGCTCGTGGAGCACAACCTCCTCGGCACGATCAACCTCCTCGAATACTGCAAGCAGCACCGCGCCGGTTTCATTCTCCTCAGCACCAGCCGCGTTTATTCCATCCCGCCGCTTGCCAATCTCGCCGTCGAGATTCACGCGCACGCCTTTCGCCCATCGTCCGACACTGCGGTCCTTCCCGCCGGTCTCACGTCCGCCGGAGTCTCCGAAACCTTCGCGACCACCGCGCCGGTTTCGCTCTACGGCGCGACCAAGCTCGCCTCCGAAGCCCTCGCCCTGGAATACGGCGAAACCTTCCAGTTTCCCGTCTTCATCAACCGCTGCGGCGTGCTCGCCGGCGCAGGCCAGTTCGGCCGCGCCGACCAAGGGATTTTCGCGTATTGGATCAACCGTTACCTGCGCCGCCTCCCGCTCAACTACATCGGCTTCGATGGCCGGGGCCACCAAGTCCGCGACTGCCTGCACCCGCGCGATCTTGTTTCCCTGCTGTGGCAACAGCTCAACTCGCGCCGTCCCCTCGATGGCACGGATCGCATCATCAATGTCTCCGGCGGAGCCGCCTCGGCCCATTCGCTCCGCCAGTTGAGCGCGTGGTGCGCCGTCCGCTTCGGCCCCCACGACGTCGCCTCCGATC
>JAHFTG010000178.1 GCA_023269455.1 Opitutaceae bacterium
GTTTTTTCCGGTGGACGCGCACAAGCCGTCGCTGGCGGTCGGCTCGCCTTCGCTGGTTCGCAAAACGGTCGTGAAAGTCCCCGTCGCTTGAACTACCGCCACCATTACCACGCGGGCAATTTTGCCGACGTGATCAAACATGCGGTGCTCGTGCGGCTGGTGCGTGCGATGCAGCGCAAGACCAAGGGTTTTTTGTATGTCGATACGCACGCGGGGCGCGGGCGCTACGACTTGGAGGACGCAGGGCGCGGCGACACGTTGGAGCGCAAGGCCGAGTGGCCCGATGGCATCGGCCGCCTGTGGAACCGGCCGAAACTCCCCGAGGTGATCGCGGACTACATCGGGCTGGTGAAGGAATACGACAAGAAGCTTGGCAACCTGGACCCGCAGCCGCGTTTTTATCCGGGCTCGCCCCGACTGGTGCGCCTGTTGGCGCGACCGCAGGACCGGCTATCGTTGTTTGAAAAGCAGCCGACGGAAGCGGCGGCGTTGCGGTCGGAGTTTGCGCGCTCGGGCGGCGTGGGTGTGCAATCGGCCGACGGCTACGCCGGCCTGCGCGGACAACTGCCGCCGCAGGAGAAACGCGCGCTGGTGCTGATCGATCCGCCGTTCGAGGCGAAGGACGAGTTTGCGCACATCGTGAAGGCGGTGGCGGACGGGTTGAGCCGGATGCCATCGGCGGTGTTTGCGATCTGGTATCCGATCACGGAGCGGGCGCGCGTGGATGTTTTTTTTGAGGAGCTGTTGGCGTTGAAACTGCCGCCAACCTTCGTGCATGAACTCATGATCGCCGGTCCCGAGCACTCGATGAAAATGAAAGGCAGCGGCCTCGTGGTCATCAATCCGCCTTGGGAGATAGACCGGGAACTCACGCCGATGAATCCTTGGTTGGGCGAAGTGCTGGCGCAGGAGCCTGGCGGGCGGGCGAGCTTGCGTTGGCTGGTGCGCGAGGCGTGAGCGGCTCAGTAGGCTGGCGTGGGGGAAGGGCTTGCGGAGGTAGGCCCGGGACTTCACGGTCTTGCGCATGAACCTCTTCCTTCGCCCTTTCTTTTTTTGCGCGGCTGCCGCGGTTGCTCCGGTTGCATTTGCCGCGGACACGACGTCGGCGACGCCGGCGACTTCGGTCGCTTCATCGGCGGCTTCTGCGCTGGCGGCGTTTTCCAATTCTGATTTGGCCGCCGGGCTGAAGAGCGGACTGGGCACGGCGTTGGAAACGGCGATGGGCAAGCTCGTGCAGCCGGGCGCACTGAAAGTTTCACCGCCGAAGGCGCTGGAGAAAATCGAGGCGGCTTCGGGGAGCGCCGGTCAGGCCGACAGCATGACATCGGCTTTGAACGCGGCGGTCGCCAAGGTCGCACCGGAAGCGGCTGAGTTGATGCGCACGACGTTCAAGGACGTGACGATCACGGATGCGAAGGCGGCGTTGTTGAACGCCCCGGCGGGCGGCACGCAATACTTGCAGAAGACGATGGGAGCGACGTTGCGCGCGAAGCTGTTGCCGTTGGTGAAGACGGCGGTGACGTCGTCCGGGATGGAAGACAAGGCGAAGAGCTTGCTGGCTTCGGCCGGTCCGCTTGCGTCGATGGCCGGTGGCAAGAGCCTCTCCGACATCGACGGTTATGTGTGCGATCAGGTGATCGCCCAAGGCTTCAAATTCATGTCGAAGGAAGAGGGCGCGATCCGCGCCAATCCTTCGCTGCTGACAAATCCGCTGGCGCAGAAAATCTTCGGGCTGATCAAAAAGTAAACGGTCCTCCCGTGAACCGCACAGCTCCTGACGGGCTCGTGCGGTTTCGCAAAGCGAAGTTACTTGGTCTTGCGGATTTCCGTCACGCGCAGGGGCGTGAAGGGAATATCGGCCGAGACGTTCACGCGCGCGGGCAGATCAGGGGCGCGGAAGACGGGCTTGCCCCACTGGACGTCGTAGGAAGACATCACGACCGTGGAGGGTTGAGACTTCTGGGCTTGGCTGGGGGTATGATCAAACATGGGGGTAGTGGGGGATGAGCAATAAGACGTTTATCGGCTCGTTTTACGATTCGATTTAGCGGCTATGAATAAATTCATTAGGCGAACTACTCCCATGCGTCGGCTGGTGCATGAGAGTAGCGATTTCGGCTCAGCTGACGGTTGGCCGCAGCCGGTCTCTGGCGGTGTTCAACGCCTCGGGCTGCTTCTTGGGCAGCGTCAGGGTGAGCACACCGTCCCGGATTTCCGCCTGAAGGGCGGCATAGTCGAGGCCGTGGCCCAGCCGCAGCCGGAGCTGGTAGTCGCGCTGCGCGCCTTCGAGGTGGAGCGCCTGCCAGTTGACGCGGACGAAGTGGGTCTTCCGCGCGGTGACGGTGAGGTCGGGACCGCGCGTGGTGATCTCCACCCCGGACGCGTCCACGCCCGGCACATAGACGACGACCTGGAGGGCGTCGCCTTGCTCGCGGCAGTCGTAGTGCGGCTTCCGCGCGGCGCCGGGGTTGACCGGGGCGTGCGGGTTGCGGTGACTGGCGGCATTCAGCGGTGTGATGATGGTGTTCATGGCAAAAGAGAAAAAGGGAGAAAGTGATTTCGGGTGGGTTGGGAAGACGCAGTGGCGTCCGAGGGCTTGCGGCCTCCGGGCTTCATCAGGTGTGGCTAAACTTTTATTCCGTTGGACGGAGGTTTAGGCCTGAGAGCCCGTGCCGAGCGTGGTTTTTTTGGACCACTGTTGGGCGACGACCGGACGCATCTGGGCGCAGCAAATCGCAACAGCCTTCGTGATCGAAGTGCTGGCGTGGCTGCGGAGATGTTTGTGTGCCCGGTTCATTTGAAACGTGAGTTACCATGCACAATGCATCGCTCATGCCAAGTGCGATGACGAATCGTCACCGGAACGTAGCTCTCGTAGCGTGCGAGCGAAGCGCGGAATCAGCCGGTCGGCGCTTGCGAGGAAACCGAGGCGATCACGGGCGCGGAGGGGAGTTCGCCGGCTTCGGGAACTCCGTCTTCCAGCGGGAAAATTTTTCTGAAATCGGCGAATTCGATGAGCTCGAAACGGCCGTCGTCGTGCTCGACGATGGCGGTGAGCGATTCGACCCAGTCGCCGGAGTTCAAGTAGTGGACGTTACCGAACATCTTGTCGGCGGCGGTGTGAATATGGCCGCACATCACGCCGACGCAGTTGCGGCTTTCGGCGAGCTTGACGATGTGTTCCTCGAAGTTGGACACGTGGCTGACGGCCTGTTTCACGCGGGCTTTCACGGCTTTGCTGAGCGAGTAGTATTCCTTGCCCTGCCATGCGCGGAAGTGGTTGTAGAGGCGGTTGAGGCGCATGAGCGCGCGGTAGCCCCAATCGCCGATGTAGGCGAGGAAGACGAAGTTCTTGGTGATGGTGTCGAAGACGTCGCCGTGGAGCACGAAGTAGCGGCCGCGCACGCCCTCGTGGACGTAGTCCTCGACGATCTTCAGGTTTTCAAAATCGAGGGGGAGAAACTTGGAGAGGACGTCGTCGTGGTTGCCGCGCAGGTAGATGACCTCGGTGTCGCGTTTTTCGAGTTTCTTGAGGATGAGGCGGATGAAGCGCGTGTGGGACTTGGGCCAGTGGCCGGTCTGCTTGAGGCGCCAGCCGTCGATGATGTCGCCGTTCAGAATCAGCTTCTCGCAGTGGGTGTATTTGAGAAAATGATTCACCTCGCGGATTTTGCAGTCGGCGGTGCCCAGGTGAACGTCCGAGATGATGATCGTTTTGTATTTGATCGGTTTAAGCTCCATCGGCGGCGAGGTTAGCAAAATTGGAGGGCGGCGACTAGGGGTTTGCTGAATCGTTGCGCAAACGTCACGCAGCCGGGGGAACTTGCGCCGGGACCATGATGCGGAGGCTGCGGGGGCGGACGACAATATCCACGAGGGCGCCGGTTTCGTGCGTCTCGCCGTCGGTGTGGATGAGGCCGGGCGCGGCGCGCTCGATGGTGAAGTGGGCGCCTTGGAGGCGGGCGACGCTCGGGCTGCCGTCGATGCGCTTGGAGAAGAGTCGAACGACGAGAGGCAGGGTGTTGAGGACGGTGGCGCGTTTGATGACGGTGAGGTCGAGGCGGCCGTCGTCCACGCGGGCGCCGGGAGCGATGAAGCAGTCGTTGCCGTATTGGTCGGAGTTGGCGACGGTGACGATGAAGGCGGGCGTGGTGAGGGCGGCGGTGCCGTTGCGGATGTGATAGGTCTCGGGGCGGTAGCCGAAGAGCGCGGCGCAGGTGGTCTTCACGTAGGCGGGCAGGCCGCGACGGGTGAGGAGATTAAACCGGTGGCTGATCTCAGCGTCGAAGCCGAGGCCCATGACGTTGAAGAACGGGATGCCGTTGGCGGTGCCGGTATCGATGGTGCGGACACGCCCGTCGAGGAGCGTGCGAAAGGCACCTTTGCCGGGGCCGGGAATTCCGAGG
The DNA here is from genome assembly GCA_023269455.1 of Opitutaceae bacterium. Lineage (GTDB taxonomy): Bacteria > Verrucomicrobiota > Verrucomicrobiia > Opitutales > Opitutaceae > Rariglobus. The sequence goes on from JAHFTG010000178.1 coordinate 4,407, forward strand.
TGGCGACCGAGGCCGTTGCCGGAGCCGCAGGGGACGAGGCCGAGGGCGGCGCCGGTGCCGACGAGGGCCGCGGCGACTTCGTTCAACGTGCCGTCACCGCCGACGGCGACGACGAGTTCGCAGCCGTCATCGACGGCCCGGCGGGCGAGCTCGGTGGCGTGGCGGGGGTGCGCGGTGAGAACGAGTTCGGCCTGCGGGACTTGGTCGCGGATGAAGGCGCGCGTCTTCTCAAGGAGGGCGGGGCTTCTGGCGTTGTGGCCAGAGTTGGGGTTGAAGATGAACCGGGTTTTTCCCACAGCGAAGAGGATGGCGGCGAATCAGGCGGTTGACACGGCCAAACCGGCGGCGGGTGTGGTGGAGGCGGCGACTTCGAGGAGATCGCGCTCAAAGCCGTCGATGACGTGCCCCCACGAAATACCTTCGGCGGTCTGGCGGGCGGCGGTGGCGAGGCGTTGGCACAAGGCGGAGTCGGCGGCGAGTTTCAGGGCGGCGGCGATGAAGGCGGTGCGATCGCCGAGCGGGATGGAAAGGCCGTTTTCGTTGGCGCGAAGATAGCGGGCGGCGGCGGCGTAGTTGAAGGCGACGACCGCGAGGCCGCTGGCCATCGATTCGGTGAGGACGTTGCCAAACGTCTCGGTGAGGCTCGGGTAGAGAAACAGGTCGGCGGAGGCGTAGTGACGGGCGAGGTCGGCGCGCGAGAGGAAGCCGGTGAAGTGAATCCACGGGTGCTGATGCTGGAGTTTTTTGCGGAGGGGGCCGTCGCTCACCATGACGAAGCGGGCGCGCGGGTGTTGGGC
>JAHFTG010000179.1 GCA_023269455.1 Opitutaceae bacterium
GCAAGGCGTGTTTGCGGTGCTGCCGGCCGACCATGTCATCCATGATTCCAAAGCTTATGCCGCCGATCTGCTGGCGGCGTTTGCCGCCGCCGAAGCCGCGCCAGTGATGGTGACGATCGGCATCACGCCCACCGAGCCCGCCACGGGCTTTGGCTACATCCAGTGCGGCGAAAAATGGAAGAGCTTCAACCGCCGCGCGGTTTCCCGCGTGAAGCGTTTTGTGGAAAAACCGAAGCAGGCGGTCGCCGAGGAGTATCTCGCATCGGGTGATTATCTTTGGAACGCGGGCATGTTCGTGTGGAGCGTGCCGGTGGTGGAGACGGCGCTCGCGCAACACGCGCCGGGGCTCGACGCGGGGTTGAAGATGATTCGCGCGGCGCTCGCGAAGAAGCGGCCGCTCGCGGGCGTGTTGAAGAAAATTTATCCGACGCTCGAAAAAATCTCGGTGGACTACGCGCTCCTCGAAAAAGCGGACAATGTCGTGGTGCTGCCGTCGTCGTTTGACTGGGACGATGTGGGCGCGTGGCCGGCCGTGAGCAAACACTTCAAACCGGACGCGGCGGGTAACGTCGCGCGAGGCTTGGCGATTGTGGAACAAGGCGGCGGCAACCTCGTGTTTTCCGAGGGCGGCCATCTCGTGACCGTGCTCGGTCTCGATGATCTCATCGTGGTGCATACGGCCGACGCGACCTTGGTTTGCCCGAAGTCGAAGGCGCAGGACATCAAGGCGCTCTTGAAGCGAGTCGAGGCGCTCAAAGGCGGCGCGAAGTGGCTCTGAGGACGCGCCAGCTCATGCGTTTTCTTGGCATAGACTATGGCACGCGGCGCATCGGACTCGCCCACGGCGACGAGCTCGGCATCGCGACGCCGTTGCCCGCGCTGACCGATGCGGAACCGGCGAAACGCCGCGCCGCCCTGGCGGCGGTCGTGAAGCAACGGCGCATCGACGAGATCGTGCTGGGCTATCCGTATAACATGGATGGCAGCGCGGGTTTTAAAGCGAAGGAGGTCGATGGGTTTGCCGAAAGCCTGCGGAAGGAATTCGGCCTGCCGGTGCATCTGGTGGATGAGCGGCTCACGTCGCACATGGCCGAGGCCGGCATGACGCAGATGGAGCTGCGCGAGATCCGCGCGCAGGGCATCATCGACTCGCGGGCGGCGGCGATCGTGTTGCAGGATTACTTGGACCAACGTTTCCCGCCGCCCTTGCCGGAATTTTGAAAAGCCATTGATTCTGTGAAGACCTCCAATCCCGAAGTTCAACGTTGGAAATGCACCGTCGCCTATGACGGGACGCAGTTTTCCGGGTGGCAGTCGCAGCCGGATAATAACGCGGTGCAGGATTTTTTGGAGCGGCGGCTGGCGGAAGTTTTCAAAGGGCCAATTAACATCCAGGGCAGCGGGCGCACCGACTCGGGCGTGCATGCGCGCGGGCAGGTTTTTCACTTTGACGCCCACTGGTCGCATGATGCGGCGAAGCTGCTGGCGGCGCTCCGCGTAGGGCTGCCGCCGACGATTCAGGTGCAGTCGGCGCGGCGGGTGTCAGAGACGTTTCATGCGCGGTTCTCGGCCAAGGGGAAAATCTACCACTACGAGATCCATCATCGCGGGTATGCGGACCCGTTTGAGCATCCGTTTTGCTGGTCGCTGCCGCAGACGCTCGACATCGCGGCGATGCGCGCGGCGGCGTCACGATTGGTCGGGAAGAATGATTTCCGCGCCTACAGCGCGGCGGGCAGCGTGGAGAAGGAAGACACCGTGCGCACGCTGCGGGAGCTTAGTGTAAACGTGCGCGGGAAGCACCTGCGCATCGTCGCGGAAGGCGACGGGTTTCTTTATAAAATGGTGCGGAGTCTGGTGGGCGCGCTGGTCGATGTGGGACTCGGGCGGCTGAAGCCCGAGGACATGACGACGATCCTCGAAACCAAGACGCGGACGCATCGGGTGGTGACGGCCCCGCCGGAAGGGTTGTTTTTGATGAAGGTGTTTTACTGATGATGAGCGAACGCTTGCGTCAGCTTGCGAGAGGCTTGGCCGACGTGGTTTTCCCGCCCGTGTGCGTGCAGTGTCGCGAGGTGGTCGAGGGAGGGACGTTGCGGCATGTGTGCGTGCGTTGCGAAGCGATGATCCACCGGGTCGAGCCGCCTAACTGCACGACGTGCGGCAGTCCGTTTTTTGGGGAAGTCGAGGGCGAGCGGCTGTGTCCGCACTGCGACGGGATGCGGCCTGTTTATGAGGAAGGGCGCACCGCGACGTTGTTCAAGGGCGCGGCCCGTGCGCTCATCCATGAGCTGAAATACCATCACGGGCTGCACGTGCTGGCCGACATCGAGGCCATCGTGCGCACGTCGCCGCATGTCGCGGAGTTCGTGCGCGGCGCGATCATCGTCCCGGTGCCGCTGCATCCGCGCAAGGAACGGGAACGCGGCTATAACCAGACGGCGTTGCTCGCCGAGGCCTTTGCCCGGGCGGTCGGGGGGACGACGCGCGTCGAGTCGTTGTTGAAGAGGGTCATAGATACGCCTTCGCAGACGGCTTTCGACCGTCAGGCCCGCCGGGAGAACCTGAAAAATGCCTTTGCACTCCGCTCCGGGACGACCTTAACTCCCGCCTCACCTTATATCCTTATTGATGATGTTTTCACCACAGGTTCTACACTCAATTCCTGCGCAGGCGTTCTCCGCCGCGCGGGGGCTTTGAACCTGCGCGTCGTCACATTCGGTCACGGCTAACCCTCCGCCATGTCGCTTTTTAGCAAACCCAAGTATTCCACGGTCGTCGTCAAAAAGAAGGACATTCCCAAGGGGATGTGGACCAAGTGTCCCATTTCCGGGGAGATCGTCTTCAACAAGGAGCTGGAGGACAACCAGATGGTTGTGCCGAAGTCCGGCTACCATTTCCCGATTGGTGCCCGCCAGCGCATCACGGCGTTGTTTGATGAGGGCACATTCAAGGAGATCGACGCCAGCATCCGCTCGGCTGATCCGCTGAAGTTTGTCGATTCCCAGAAGTATCCCGACCGCATCAAAAAATACGAGAAGGACAGCGGACTGACCGAGGCTGTCGTGTGCGGCACGGGCGACATCCACGGCATCGAAGTCTCGGTGGCGGTGATGGATTTCCGTTTCTGCGGCGGGGCGATGGGTTCGGCGGTCGGTGAGAAAATCACCCGCGCCATCGAAGTCGCGCTCAAGAAAAAGATTCCGTGCCTGATTTTCAGCGCCTCGGGCGGTGCGCGTATGCAGGAGGGGATTTTTTCGCTTATGCAGATGGCCAAGACCAGCGCGGCCCTGGGGCGGCTGGCGGAAGCGAAGTTGCCTTATATTTCCATCCTCACGCATCCGACGATGGGCGGCGTGACGGCTAGTTTCGCGGTGCTGGGCGATATCAATATCGCCGAGCCGGGCGCGCTGATCGGCTTCGCCGGGGCGCGCGTCATCAAGGATACGGTCAAGCAGACGCTGCCGCCTGGTTTCCAGACGGCGGAGTTTTTGCAGACGCACGGGCTGATCGACCAGATCGTGAGCCGGTTGGAGTTGCGTGATCGTCTGCGGGACATCCTGCAGGCACTCTATTTGAAGAAACTGCCGGCGGTGAAGAAGTGACCGGGTAATGGCGGGACCGCCGGGCCAACCATGCCTTCCGACTACGCGGCGACGCAGGAATATCTTTTTTCGCTCAAGGCCAAGGGCGTGAAGTTTGGCATCGACCGGATGAGACTGCTCGTCGCCGCGCTCGGTCATCCCGAGCGTGCGGTGCCGGTGATCCATCTTGCGGGCACCAATGGGAAGGGCTCCGTCGCGGCGATGCTGGAGGCGATTTTCGCGACAGCGGGTTGGCGAACAGGGCTCTATACTTCGCCGCATCTCGTGAAGTTGGGTGAGCGCGTGCAGGTGGGGCGGGAGATTTTAACGGAGGCGGAGATCGTGGCGTTCACGCGGGAGCTCGAACCGGTGGCGGCAGAAATCGGGCGGGGCGGTGAAGACGATCACCCGAGTTTTTTTGAGTTCATGACGGCGATGGCGTTTTTGCAGTTTGCGAGGAAGGGCTGCGATATCGCGTTGATCGAGACGGGACTCGGCGGGCGGCTGGATGCGACCAATCTGGTGACGCCCGAGGTGGCGGTGATCACTTCCATCGGGCTCGATCATTGCGAGATGTTGGGCAACACGATCACGGAGATCGCGGCGGAGAAGGCCGGCATCATCAAGGATGGGCGTTCGGTGGTGTTGGGGCGCGTGCCAGCCGAGGCCGAGGGTGTGATCCGGCGGATTGCGGCGGAACGCGGTGCGGTGGTGTATTCGGTGCGCGAGATTTTTGGGGAAGAGTTGGCGGGGTATCCGGCCACGGCGTTTGAGGGAGATTATCAGCGTTGGAACGCGGCGACGGCGGTGCTTGTGGCGCGTTGCATAGGCGCAGCTTGGAAGCTCACGCCGGAGGTGATCGCGCGCGGGTTACACGCGGCGCGTTGGCCGGGGCGGTGGCAGCGGACGATGATCGGGGGGCGTCCGCTGATTCTGGATGCGTCGCATAATCCCGAGGGCGCGTGCGTGCTGGAGCAGCAGTTGCGCGCGCTGGTGGCGGAGACCGGCAGGAAGCCGGTGGTCGTGACGGGCGTGCTGGGCGCGGCGCGGGCGCGGCCGTTGTTGGAGACGATCAGCCGATATGCGGCGGAGATTCATCTCGTGATGCCGCAGCAATCGCGGGCGTCATCGTTTGAGGAACTGGAGGCGTTGATCCCGGCGGAATTCGGCGGAGTCGTGAAACGCACGACGGTCGAGGTGGTGTTTCCCGATGCGCAGACGTGCGCGGTGGGCGGGGTGGCGGATACGGTGGTGGTGACCGGATCTATTTATCTGCTCGGCGAGGTGATGGCGCGAATCGAGCCAAGGCGCGGTGCAATCGAGAGCCGACTGCAGGATTTCTGATAAGGAAACCCGGGGTGGATCGTATCCTGCCTTTTATCCTGTTAATCCTGTCTCAACTCCGAAGGAAGGAGTTTTCGGACTCGGAATTTTGGACAGGATGAACGGGATGAAAGGCAGGATTTCCAGAGGGGAATCCTTTTTGCTTAGACCAGCTTGATCAGGTCGGACGTTGCGGGGACGTCTTTGATGATCTGGGACGGCTCGGGGCCGACGCCGAGGTAGCGGAGATTCGGGAGCTTGTTCGCGGCGGGCAATGG